>JAEYSJ010000173.1 GCA_023434855.1 Bacillota bacterium
AGCTTTGGGAGCAGGAATAATTTTAAGCAATACTTATCATTTATATCTTCGTCCCGGCCATGAATTAGTTGCTGAGGCCGGTGGTTTGCACAATTTTATGAAATGGGACAGGGGCATCTTGACTGACAGTGGCGGTTTTCAGGTTTTCAGTTTAGGTCCGTTAAGGAAAATTACCGAAGAAGGAGTAGCTTTCCGGTCTCATATTGACGGGTCCAAGCATTTTCTTTCCCCTGAAAAGGCAACTGAGGTACAGATGGCATTAGGTGCTGACATTATCATGGCTTTTGATGAATGTGTGCCTTACCCGGCGGAACATGATTATGCCCTGCAATCTACTGAACGGACTACCCGCTGGGCGGAACGTTGTAAAAAAGTCCACACAAGAAAAGATCAGGCTCTGTTCGGGATTGTCCAGGGCGGGATGTATAAAGATCTAAGGACTATGAGTGTCAGGGATTTAGTTTCCCTTGATTTTCCGGGATACAGCATAGGTGGGTTAAGTGTAGGGGAACCTAAGCCTCTTATGTACGAAATGCTGGAACATACTGTTCCTCAATTACCGGAGGGTAAGCCCCGCTATCTGATGGGGGTTGGTACACCTGACTGCCTGGTTGAAGGAGTCATGTATGGAATTGATATGTTTGACTGTGTGTTTCCTACCCGCGTGGCGCGTAATGGGACGGTTATGACCAACCAGGGCAGACTGGTAGTGAAAAATGCTGAATTTGCCCGGGATTTCCGGCCGATTGATCCTGATTGCGGCTGTTATACCTGTCGCAATTTTTCCCGGGCTTATATCCGTCACTTATTGAAAACTGAAGAAATTTTGGGGCTGCGTCTGACAACAACCCATAATCTGCATTTCCTGATAAACTTTATGAGGAATATGCGCCAAGCAATTATTGAAGACAGGTTTTTGGAGTTTCGCCGGGATTTTTGGGAGCATTATCAAACTCATTAAGAGGATTTACCAATTAAATGTGGAATATATTGGGGAATCAATAATAGAGACTGTTACATGGCGGGAGGTGAGTTTATTGCCGATTTCTCCGGAAATAATGCAACAATTAGCTGCTTATGGCCCGATTATTCTGATGGGACTTGTCTTTTATTTTTTATTGTACCGCCCACAGAAGAGAGAGCAGCAGCGCCGTAATGAAATGCTGAGTAGCTTAAAAAAAGGCGACCGTATTATTACTATCGGTGGCTTATACGGTACTATTATAGCGCTTAACGAAAAAATTGTTACCATAAAAATTGCTGACAAGGTGGAAGTTGATGTCTCCCGTACTGCCGTCAGTAGTTATCAAAATACTACCAAAAACGGCGCTAAATAAGTAGATTTTTTGCTTGATATATAAGGGGGAGGAGATAAATCATGAGTAACACCTGTATAAATAAAAAACAGCTCCGTAAGGAGATATTGGCAAAACGCCGTTGTTTTGGGGCTGAAAATATCGCGGCTGAAAGCGCACAAATTACTGAACATTTATGCGCATGGCCTCAATATCAGGCTGCCAAAACGATAATGCTGTTTATGTCTATGCCTGATGAACCCCAATTGAAAGCAGTTATCGAACATGCGCTGGCAAACGGCAAGACTGTTTGTATACCACATACCCGGGAAGACTATGGTCTTATGGACGCCGCCGTTATTAGAAGTTTTGATGATCTCGTTGTGGGGCAATTTGATATTTTGGTACCGGATCCCGCCAAATTGAATATTCTTGAACCGGAAGCCCTTGATTTGATCGTTGTGCCCGGGGTGGCCTTTGAACGGTGTGGTAAGAGATGCGGCATGGGGGCAGGATATTATGACCGTTTTTTAACCAAAGCCCAAAACGCCTTACTTATCGGCGTATCGTTAAGTTGTCAGATAGTGCCGGAAGTGCCATGTGATGAATATGACCATTTGGTAGAATATATTGTTACCCCTTGTGGAATAATTGACTGTAATGCAGGCAAAATGTAGCTTTGGCTGCATTTTGCCTTTACTGCTGCTATATATGGATAGGCATATAGGTGGAAATAATTATGGAAGTAAAAATTGGAATTGCCAAAACTAACAAATATGCAGTAGCTGAATGCGGTGACAGTGTGGAAGTGGCAGAACGGCCCCGGGGAGGGATTACTGTCATTTTAGCCGATGGCCAGGGAAGCGGCCGGGCTGCCAAATTGACCAGCAGTTTAGTTGTCAATAAGGCTGCTTCACTTATTGCTGAAGGCGCGCGGGACGGAGCGGTAGCCCGCGCGGTGCATGATTATCTTTATACAATGAAGGACGGCAAAGTTTCTTCAACACTGACAATGCTTAGTGTTGACTTAGATACGGATACGGCATTATTGTCCCGTAATTCCAATTGTCCGGTAATCGTAAAAACTCAATTTGGCAGCGAGATTTACGAACAGGAAATAAACTCTATCGGTGTGCATAAACGGATGAAGCCGTTAATGCAGCAATTACCACTGGAAACAGGCATGATTTTAGTTACCTATTCAGATGGTATTCAAGCAGCAGGACGTAAACGGGGCCGGGACATGAATTTCGCCAAATTGCTCAAAATCATTGATGAAAATCAACCGGAAGATGCTACCTTTATTGCCGAGAGTATTTTAGAATATGCTCTCGAATTGGACGATTACCGGCCAGGTGACGATATGACTGTTACCGTGATGGGTATCTGCGACCGGGAAAGTTCACATAAGATTAGACGAATGAGTGTTTCCTTTCCATGTTAGAGCGTGTTTGAAAACCAGGCTTTATTAGTGGTGGTGTGAGAATATGCGCATAATAGTAGTAGGAGTATGTACTTCGGGAAAAACTACTTTAGTAAGGTTTTTATCCGGTTTGGGTATTGACGCCTATAATGTAGCACAGGAACATTCCTGCATAAAAAAGTTATGGAAAAAAAAGCAGCCTGATATACTGGTAATGCTTGATGCTACTATGCCGGCTATCCGCCGGCGGCGGGAAGTGTCCTGGGGGGAAGAACGGCTTGTTGTACAGCACGAACGGCTTAGGGACGCCAGGGAGCATGCAGACTTATATATCCAGACAGATGATTTAACCAGGCAGGAAGTGGCCCAGATAGTACTCACATCTATCAGGAGGAAGCAAAATGCCAATGATTACAGTAGACGATTTGAAAACAGACCATGAAATTGAGACCTATCTTGCCTGCAGCACTGAATATCTTGGCAAGCTTGGCTTTACTGAACATGGCCATCGTCATGCCTCGATTGTATCCGCCCGGGCATTTAAAGTGTTACACGAATTGGATTATCAGGCAAGAGATTGCGAATTAGCGGCAATCGCCGGTTATATCCACGACATTGCCAATATGATTAATCGTTTTAATCATGGCGGTACAGGCGCAATCATGGCATATAACATTTTAACCCGGATGGGCATGCAACCGGAAGAAATTGCTATGGTTATCTCCGCTATCGGCAACCACGAAGAAGAACGCGGCAATGCCGTTAATCATGTTGCGTCAGCGTTAATTTTGGCTGATAAGTCAGATGTTAACAGGACCAGGGTAACCAACACGGACTTTGCCAAATTTGAAATTCATGACCGGGTAAATTATGCTGCGGAGAATAGCAGTTTAATTGTTGATAAGTCTTTGCGAACAGTTACTTTAAATGTTTCTATCAATACCCATATTTGTCCGGTAATGGAATACTTTGAAATTTTTTTAGTACGTATGGTAATGTGCCGGCGGGCAGCAGAATTTTTAAATTGCCGGTTTGGCCTGGTGATTAATGATAATCAGCTGCTATAACGGAGATATTATGTTGACATTGTAATTCCATTCCAGCTATAATTAAATTTGTGCAAAAATTTGTATACGTGTAGATTGGAGGAGAAAACCTTTGAGATGGGGGAATTTGTCCAAATTTTTGGCCGCAGTGGTACTTATTTTAGCTGTATCCGGCTATTATATGCTGCCACTGGCAACCTCGATTAAACAGGGACTGGATTTGCAGGGCGGCACTCATGTAGTATTAGAGGCTGTGGATACACCGGAAGCTAAAGTTGATGAAGACGCAGTCCAGCGGGTAGTAAAAATTATCGAGCGGCGGGTAAATGAACTGGGTCTGACCGAACCCATTATTCAGCGTCAGGGTGACAGAAGAATAATTGTGGAATTGCCTGGTGTCAAAGAGCCTGAAAAAGCGATTGAAATGTTAGGCAAAACCGCATTATTGGAATTTCAGGATGAAAGTGGCACAACTGTAATGACAGGCAAGGACTTAAAAGATGCCAAGGCGGAGATTGATCAATCAAAACGCAATTTGGTAGCTTTGGAGTTTTCTGATGAAGGTGCTAAAATATTTGGTGATTTAACAGCTAAGAACATTGGCAAACATATTACCATTTTATTGGACAAGCAAGTATTGACCAGCCCGGTGGTGGAAGAAGCCATTCCCAGCGGCAAGGCTGTTATTACCGGCAACCGGACGCTTGATGAGGCTCAACGTCTGGCTATCCTGCTGCGTTCAGGTTCGCTGCCGGTAAAGGTTGAAATTATGGAAACAAGAACAGTTGGACCAACTCTTGGCGAAGATTCCAAAGAGAAAAGTAAAACCGCCTTTACGATCGGTGTTGCGGCAATATTCCTATTTATGCTGCTATTTTACCGGTTATCCGGCTTTGTCGCCAATGTGTCATTGTTACTGTATGTAATGCTGCTGTTAATTTCTTTAAGAATGTTAAACGCTACCTTAACATTACCTGGTATTGCCGGTATTATTCTGTCAATGGGTATGGCGGTAGATGCCAATGTGTTAATTTTTGAGCGTTTTAAGGAAGAATACCGTACGGGAAAAACTTTACGGGCTGCTATGGATGCCGGGTTTACCAGAGCCTTCAACACAATCCTGGATTCTAACGTGAATACGTTGTTGGCGGCAATTGTACTGTTTTTCCTCGGAACAGGTCCTATTAAGGGATTTGCGATTACCCTTGGTTTGGGTATCGTATTAAGTATGTTTACAGCCATTACTGTTACAAGGTTTATGCTGAAGATGCTTATGCATGCTAATGTCATTAAGAATGGCAAAATCTTTGGAGCGTAGGGGGTGGATGATTTGAAACTTGATATTATTGGCAAAAGATACTGGTGGTTTCTGCTCTCTGCGCTTATTCTTGTTCCAGGGCTGATCTCGATGGCTACGCAGGGGTTTAATCTGGGTATTGATTTTACCGGCGGAACATTGCTGGATTTAAAATTTGCACGCCCGGTTACAGTGGCCGAGGTACGTGATGTCCTCAAGGATTATCAATTAGAAAATAGCACAATCCAGTTAGCAGCAGTAAATCAGGCGGAATCTTCGACGAACGTGTTTATACGGACAAAAGTGCTTAGTGAGGATGAGCGCCGTAATGTGACGGCCGATCTTCAGCAAAAACTGGGCGATTTTGAAGTGCTGCGGGTGGAAAAAGTTGGCGCGGTAATTGGTTCGGAATTAACTTTGCAGGCAGTAAAAGCAGTAGTTATCGCTGCAATATTAATGGTTATTTATCTGACATACCGTTTTGAGTTTAAATTTGCTTTATCAGGCATTATCGCTATCTTGCATGATGTTATTGTAGTAATGGGGATTTTTTCTTTGCTTCGCAGGGAAATTGATGCTTCTTTTGTCGCTGCAATTTTAACTGTAGTGGGTTACTCAATAACAGATACAGTAGTAATATTTGACCGCATCCGGGAAAATTTAAAAACACACCGGAAAACCGAAAGTTTTCAGGAACTGGTCAACCGCAGTATCGGTCAGACTCTAACGCGTTCTATCTATACGGTTATGACTGTACTGTTTGCTACCGCATCGCTCTACTTCTTCGGCGGGGAAACAACCAAGACTTTCTCACTGGCACTGTTGATTGGCTTTACCAGCGGCGCTTATTCATCAATATTCAACGCAAGTCCTATTTGGGTAACCTGGAAGGAATATGACGAGCGTCGTCAGCTTGTTCGTAAAACTAAAGGAGCGAAATAGCCTTAAAAAGGTCTGAGTTTTATCTCAGACCTTTTTTAATAACAGTCTCATTCACCAACCTTGAGTTGCTTTAATATCATAATAGCAGCAAAGGCGGGTGAAAGCATGTGGATATTGCTGCCGGCAGTATATCTGGCTATAGCACATATTGCAGGTGATAATGTAGCAGTAGTACCTGATATGGCTGCCACATTAGGAGAAGATATTTATGCCACTACCATATTCGCCTATATTATCATCGGTTCTGTTGTCACAGGCGTATCGGCCTGGATAGGAGTTAAGACAGGTCAGGAATTAGTTGCCGTTGTTAAACGGCTATTCGGTTCAACGGGAAAAAAAATTTTGGCATTTACCATTTTATCTGCCTGTATTCCTGCCAGTTCGATTACCGGCGGATTTTATGCCGGCTGGGTGGTATGCACACTTACCGGTATACCGTTGCCGGCAGCCACACTCTTTTGTGTATCGCTTTTTTCTTTATTGGCCGCAGGCTATGGTCAGGAGTTATTAAAGATTTCTAATTATATTGCCTTATTATTAATACCGATAGTAATTATTATATTTTTGGATCAGGGCTTTACTCCGGGAGTAATGAAGTGGAGCAATATTAACTGGATTTTAGTAAGCGCGCTAGTTGGTTATAATGTAGGTGGTTTGCGCCCGGCGCTGATTGTCGAAACTGCCGCCTATCTCTCTCGTAAAGGCTATAAGGCGGTTTATTTGGTTTTATTGGCAAAAATAGTAGAGGGTATTTTTACTTTAGTGATGGTACATCTAGTATTGCAGTCCAAGGTTCATGGCCCTTTAGCTTTAGCCGGAGTTGTTGGCAAAGCCTTCGGCGCTGATGCTGTTAGTATATTTTACCTTGTTTTATTTTGCACATTTATGAACACTATGGCACCAGCCATGAAAGTCAATGCCAGACAAGTCAGCATTCTTACAGGGCTTTCTTTTTGGCCGTCTTTACTAGTAGCCGGTTTGACAGTATGCGTGGGGAGTTTTATGGAGTATTCCTTGATATTATCTGTTATGAGCGTTACTGGGCTAGTTGTTGCGACTTTTATAATCTATATTGCTTATTTTTTACATAAATGAAGAATTAATAAGTTATAATGATGTGTATAACAATAATTAAGGAAGGACGCATAAATTTTGATCATAAAATATCTGGCAATGATTCTCATGCTTGTCGGTTTAATCGGTACACTGTCACCAAGGATTCCGGGTACAATAATAATAATGGTTGGTGCGTTGTTTTACAGCCTTTTGGTTAGCTATGCCGGATGGCAATCAGGGGTAATTGTGACGCTGGTATCATTAATTATATTAGCAGAAGTAGGAGGCCGGGTTTTACGGATTTATTTGACCAGGCAGTTTAAAGTTTCCCGCTCATTCAGTACAAACACAACTATAAGCAATGTGGCGGGGCTTTTGGCAACAGATGCTTTATTCGGTCCAATGCTGGGTACGCTAATCTGGGAAATGATTATCGGAAAAACACTGCTGCCCCGTTGGAATACCGTATACAGAGTTATAGTGCGGCTGGTAGCTGCTGCCTTGTTGCGCTTTACCTGCGGAATAATAATGATAATTGTGATAATCAAATATATATTTATTTGAGCGGGCATTCAATTAAAGCTACTAAAATAAGCGGTAGCTTTTTCTTTGTCAAAATTAGAGGATTATTCTCATATATTCGAGAATATTATTAAATTGAGTAAAAATTCCGGTTCTGGCGGGAATAATTTTATGGAGGCATTATGTCCAAGCTGCGTAAGTTATGGCGGCTGTTGCCTGCCAATCATAATTTGCAGCAACAGTTAAGTGATAAATTGGCGATACCTGGTGTTATCGCTCAGGTGCTTATTAATCGTGGTGTGGCAGATGAGGATACTGCCAGAGAGTTTTTATATGGTGGAGCCGATAATCTTGGCAATCCATATTGTCTCAAAGATATGGAGAAGGCAGTTAAGCGAATTATACAAGCTATTCGAAAGAAGGAAAAAATCACGATTTATGGCGATTATGATGTTGACGGTATCACCGCCAGTGCCCTTATCTATAAAGTTCTTAAACAACTTGGAGCTGACGTTGAGTATTATATTCCTGACCGTCAAAGTGAAGGCTATGGTTTAAATGATGCGGCCCTGGAGTCATTGTGGCAGAACGGAACCAAGCTATTACTTACCGTAGACTGTGGTATTAGCAGTATAACCGAAGTGGAAAGGGTACAAGGAAAGCTGGATGTCATTATTACCGATCATCATCAGCCTCCTGAAAGATTGCCATCGGCCTACGCCATTATCAATCCCAAACAACAAGATTGCTCCTATCCTGATAAATATTTAGCGGGTGTAGGTGTTGCTTTCAAGTTATGTCAGGCCTTGTGGCAAAATTGCTATGGGCAGGATGCCAAATTTCTTGAATACCTCGATATTGTTGCAATCGGCACAGTAGCTGACATTGTACCACTAATCGGAGAAAATCGTATCTTAGTTAAATTGGGGCTGAACGAACTGGCGGCTACCGCGAATATTGGCTTAAGAGCACTGATGACGGAGTGCGGTCTAATCACCGGCAATGACAAGCCGATAAAGGTCGATACGGGTAAAATCGGATTTCTGCTTGCGCCGCGTTTGAATGCTGCCGGACGCATCAGTCAAGCTGTTGCCGGAGTCGAACTTCTAATTACTTCAGACGAATCCAGAGCGCAGCAAATAGCTAAAGCCCTGGATGAGGAAAATTCTTACCGTCAGTCTGTTGAAAAAGAAATATTGACTTTGGCGGAAGAGTTTTTGCTGAATATTGACTTAGACAAGCAAAAAGTATTAGTATTATCGGGGGAAGACTGGCATTCCGGAGTTATTGGCATTGTAGCTTCCCGCCTGGTTGATAAATATTACCGACCGGTAGTAATCATCAGTATTCATGACGGGGTAGGTAAGGGCTCATGCCGTAGTATTGCCGGATTTGACATATATAAAGCTTTAAGTCAATGTTCCGACCTGTTAACTCAATTTGGCGGACATCATCAGGCTGCCGGACTGAGTATTTTGCCTGAGAATATTGAAAAATTACGGGATCGCTTGAATAGCATAGCAAACAATAACTTGACCGACGAGGATTATATACCAAAACTAAATATTGACTCGCTAATACCTTTGGGAGAAATTAATGCGTCATTTCTGGAACAATTAGCCTGTCTTGCTCCTCACGGCATGGGCAATCCTAATCCATTGTTCGCATGTCGGGATTTAATAATAGATGACATGCGTTCGATTGGGCAGGAGGGGAAACATTTAAAACTCCGTGTACGCCGGGAAACTGCCAGCGGTGATGTGATTGCCTGGCAAATGGGAGGACTTGTGGAAAGCATCCAGCGCAATAACAGTGTGGATATAGCTTTTTTTCCTGAATTTAACGAATGGCAGGGAAAACGCAACATCCAACTAAAAGCCCATGATGTTCGACAAACCTGTGATATTCTGGATAGAACAGCTGTAGGGCAGGTATATCTAATTCTCAAAGATATTACTAAGTCACAGGATGAAATTGCTTTGACCAATGCACAGATCGCCGTCAGGATTAAAGAACGGTTTCGTGTTTCCATCAACGAAAATAATATTGGTACTGCATTGAAAATTTTGCAAGAACTCAATTTACTGGTAGAGCAGTCTGAAAAAAGCCAGCGTACAATATATCTATTGCCCGCACCGCAAGAAAAACTTAATATCGAACAATCTTTTACCTTTCGCCAAGGGTTGCTGCAAAAAGGGTTTATAAATTAAACTGGAGGCTGGTCCATAATGGATTTTAAAGAAAAAATCAGAGTCATTCCTAATTTTCCCGAGCAGGGGATACGGTTTAAAGATATAACAACCTTATTAAAAGACGGGCCTGCTTTTCGCCAGGCTATTAACCAGTTGGCCCAAGGGTTTGCAGATAATGAGATTGACTTGATAGTCGGACCGGAAGCCCGGGGTTTTGTTGTAGGGGCACCCTTGGCTTATGCCTTAGGGGCCGGTTTTATACCGGTGCGCAAGCCCGGCAAATTACCGGCTGAGACCATACGTTGTCAATATTCGCTGGAATATGGCAAAGATGCTTTGGAAATACATAAAGACGCTATCCTTCCCGGACAAAAAGTATTGATTGTTGACGATTTACTGGCAACCGGGGGAACCACCAAAGCAACTATCAGTATGGTGGAAAAACTGGGAGGCGTCATTAAAGGACTTGTCTTCCTGATTGAATTGACGTATCTGGATGGCCGGAAATTATTATCCGGTTACGATATCACATCATTAATCAAGTATTAACAGTTCCTACCTTAAAGGAAAAAAACGTAATCGTATCAGTAGTGGGGTGTATTCATGGCAAGTGAACCAAAAGTGAATATTGAACAAATTATTACCCAAATTCGGTCTTATCAACCTGATGCCCCACTTACCCTTGTAACACAAGCTTACGAAATTGCTCGTAACGCCCACCAAGGCCAATTAAGAGTATCTGGCGAAGACTATATTCAGCATCCCCTTGGTGTAGCTAAAATTCTGGCCGATTTCCAGATTGACGCCAAAACTATTAGTGCGGCCATTTTGCATGATGTAGTCGAAGATACTGCAATTACTATTGAAGAAATGGAAAAGCAATTTGGTAAGGAAATTGCTATGATGGTTGATGGTGTTACCAAATTAAGCCGAATCGAATATAAGTCTAAAGAAGAACAACAACTGGAAAATTACCGTAAAATGTTTTTGGCGATGGCTAAAGATATCCGGGTGGTACTGATAAAACTTGCAGACCGCCTGCATAATATGCGTACTCTCAAATATATGCCTGAGGCCAAACAGCAAAGAATTGCCCAGGAAACACTGGAAATCTTTGCTCCACTGGCACACCGTCTGGGTATGTCCAGTATAAAATGGGAACTGGAAGACCAATCTTTTCGCTATCTGGAACCGGAAAAATATTACGAGTTGGTAGAAAAAGTAAAACAGAAGCGGAGAGAACGGGAACGGATTATAAATGAAGCAATCCGAATTTTAGTTGAACGCCTGAAAGCTGTGGATATCAGGGCGGAAATTCAGGGACGCCCTAAGCATTTTTACAGCATTTACAAAAAAATGCGCAAAGGCAATAAAGATCTTAGCGAAATATATGATTTATCGGCCATCAGGATAATTGTCGATACTGTTAAAGACTGTTACGGCGCTTTGGGAGTAGTGCATACGTTGTGGAAACCTGTGCCTATGCGATTTAAAGATTATATTGCCATGCCTAAGTCCAACGGCTACCAGTCACTGCATACCACTGTTATTGGTACGGAAGGTCAGCCGCTGGAGATACAAATTAGAACAGAAGAAATGCACCGTATTTCCGAGTATGGTATTGCGGCACATTGGCGCTATAAAGAAGGCGGTAAGGGATCCGAGAAGGGGACAGACAAAGATTTCGATCAAAAATTGTCCTGGCTCAGACAACTCCTGGAGTGGCAGCAAGACTTGCGTGATCCGCGGGAGTTTATTGAAACAGTAAAATTAGATGTGTTTGCTGACGAAGTATTTGTATTTACTCCCAAGGGTGATGTTATTGATTTGCCGGCCGGTTCGGTTCCGATAGATTTTGCCTACCGCATTCATACCGCTGTGGGTCACCGTTGTGTGGGAGCACGGGTTAATGGCAAAATTGTTCCTTTGGAATACAAATTAACTAATGGTGATATAGTTGAAATAATTACCACCAAGCAAGGCAATGGTCCCAGCAGGGATTGGCTCAATATTGTCGGTTCTTCGGACACAAGGAATAAGATCCGGCAGTGGTTCAAAAAAGAAAAACGCGAGGAAAATATCGCTAAAGGCAAGGAGCTTATTGAGCGCGAATGTAAAAAGCTGGGTTATGACTGGCGGGAATTGACTAAAGGTAACAGGGTGGCGGAGATAGCCAAAAAGTTCAATATTGCCAATGAAGACGATTTGTTTGCTGCTTTGGGCTATGGTGGAGTAACATTACATGGCATCATGACCAAACTAATTGAAATCCATAAAAGAGAAGTACGGGCAGCAACACCGACTGATTTATCCCACCTGTTGGCTGAACTAAAGCCTAAACATACCAAAAGCAGGTCCAGCCATGGCATTTTGGTTGAAGGCGAATCCGGTTTGATGGTAAGATTGGCGAGATGCTGTAATCCTGTACCCGGAGATGCTATTGTAGGGTATATTACTAGGGGCAGAGGTGTATCAGTCCATCGCGCGGATTGTACAAATGTGTTGAATCACCCTGAGGAATACGAGAGAATGATTGAAGTTGGCTGGGATATTAATACCGATAATGTATACAAGGTAACTGTAGAAGTAACATGCGCCGACCGTCCCGGAATGTTGTCAGAGATTATGATGGTCGCTTCTGAAAGTAAAACAAATATTAGTTCGGTAAACGCAAGGACGCATAAGAATAAAACGGCGACAATTACCTTAAGTTTGGATATTAGCGGCCTAACCCAGCTAGAACATATTATGACCAAAATACGCAGACTTAAGGATGTGTATAGTGTACATCGCGCCGCGCCTAATTCGGGAGGTTCTGGAGGACAAACATGAGGGCAGTTGTGCAACGTACCGCTAAATCAAGCGTAACAGTAGAAGGCCAGACAATTGCGGCTATTGGCTGTGGGCTTACGGTGCTGTTAGGCGTCGGACCCGACGATACCGATCAGGATGCCAGGTATTTAGCGGAAAAGATTGTTAATTTACGCATTTTTTCGGATAATGCGGGCAAAATGAATTTGTCATTACTGGATATTAAAGGTGAATTACTAGTAATTTCCCAGTTCACCCTATATGGGGATTGCCGTAAGGGACGCCGTCCAAGCTTTGATGCTGCTGCCCATCCCCAAAAAGCGTGTGAATTGTATGAGGTTTTTGTCAGCTTGTGCCGTGAACTTGGAGTTAGCGTATCCTGCGGCCAATTTCAGACCGAAATGGTCGTTGAATTGGTTAATCACGGTCCGGTGACTTTACTGCTTGACAGCAAACGAATATTTTAGCTTTTCGCGCTTTTGGGGGGAACTGCTTATAAACCGCCATCTGTTTCGCCGTACAAACTATTGCCGCAATACATGGTAATCAGAACGTGCGACTGCGGTCCTCACTCCAACCGTTCTGGATAGATAATTGGACAGTACAGAACGTCGTCGCGCCCGGTCTCATTAACATCTATCTTGTGGTATATAAATCGTCGACCGCAGTAAGTTATACCTATGAGACGGACGCATCTGACGATTTCTAAGCAGTTCGTGCCATTTGGTGATTTTAGTAAGTTACCGTTATTTTTTAAGGAGTGGGTTGAATGAAGACAATAAAAATGGAAGTAGGGAATTTGGGGACTAATTGTTATATTGTCTACTGTGAAAAAACTTTACAGGCGGCAGTTATCGATCCTGGGGGGAATGCTGCTGAAATAATTGCTTTGATAAACCGGGATAAGCTGAAGGTAGTTTATATTATTAATACCCACGGTCATGCCGATCATATTTTGGCCAATACCGCTGTGCGGCAGGCTACAGGGGCGCCTCTTTATATTCATGAAGCAGATGCAGCTATGTTAACAAATGCGCAACTAAATCTTTCGCCATTTATTGGTGGCGCTATGACTTGTGATCCTGCCGACCACTTATTAAAAGATGGCGATATAATTAAGGTAGGTGAAATTAAGTTTACCGTGCTGCACACGCCAGGTCACACCCCTGGCGGAATATGCTTACAAACTGAGGATGTCGTATTCTGCGGTGATACTTTATTCGCCGAATCTATTGGCAGGACAGATTTCCCCGCCGGCTCGCACAGCCAGTTAATTAAAAGTATTAAAGATAAGTTATTGAAGCTCAATAATGATGTTAAAGTTTTGCCCGGTCATGGACCGGATACTACTATCGGTTGGGAGCGTGAAAATAATCCCTTTATTCAATAGTACAATAAACAACAGGAGGAGATGGGATGCTGGCTAGGTCACAGCGAAACTGGTTGAAAATAATTGCATTGCTTGCTATATTATATTTTATAAGCCTGGTAACACCCATCTACCTTCCGATAACCCTGGCAATAATCGCATCTTTCATATTAAATCCTATAGTGAACTTTTTCTCCAGCATACCGCTTTGGCCGTTTAAGACTCTTTTGCCCCGCGGTTTGGCTGTATTGCTGTCTTTTATATGTGCAGGACTTTTGTTGTCAATTATGGGCGCTTTTGTGTTTTTACCATTTATTCGTGAATTTGATAAATTTATTAATAATTTGCCTGAATTAGTATTCAGGATAAAATATATTGCAATGGCAATTCAGGAGCGAGCCAATACGGTAGAAATGCCTGGTAATATACAAAATATTGCTGAACAGGCACTGTCAAGTGCCGCATCTTTTTCGGTAGATTTAGCTCGCCGGATTATTAATGCCGGATTTGGTTTTGCCTCCAAAGTTGTCGAATTAATCGTAGTGCCTGTCTTAACTTATTATTTTTTAAAAGACTGGCAGAGTCTGCGAGATGATATAATTGCCGTTTTTCCGGTTAAATCACAGATGAAAGTACGTACAATTATTCATGAAATGGCAATAGTGATTAGCAATTATATTCGCGGACAGGTTTTAGTAAGTATTGTCATAGGTTTGATGGTGTTCGCCGGGATGTATCTATTGGGTGTTGATTATCCCCTGGTGCTGGGTTTATTGGCTGCGATTACTGAAACTATTCCGATTATTGGTCCGATTATAGGATCGGTTCCGGCAATTCTGCTGGCATACTTAGTTGAACCGTCATTGGCTATTAAAGTAACAGTGTTTTATCTTATTGTTCACCAAATTGAAAATCACATTGTAGTACCAAATATAATGGGACATAATATTGACCTGCATCCTGTTGTAATAATTATCAGTTTGCTGGTCGGCGGACAGTTGTTGGGTGTATTGGGTATGATGTTGGCTGTGCCGATGGCAGCGTTATTAAAGGTACTTGCCAGAAATTTATTGCGCGATTAGATCAGGGTCTGGATTTTGTAAGGATAGGTGATGAATAATGACCATTAATTTGACTGACTTACAGGAAAAATTTCGTGAACACCAGTATAAACTGACATCACAACGAAAAATTGTTTTACAGGTTTTTCTTGACCATCAAGATGAACATTTAAGTGCTGAAGATGTGCATAGCATGTTGCGGCAGCAGTCGGCTGAAATTGGGTTAGCCACGGTGTATCGGACGTTGGAGTTATTAAGTGAGCTAGGGGTTCTGCAAAAAATGGATTTCGGCGATGGAAGAAGTCGTTATGAAATTAATGAAACAAATACGCCCCACCACCATCATCATCTTATATGCGTAGCTTGCGGAAAAGTGAAGGAATTTGAAGGCGACCTGCTCGAAACACTTGAAACGGTTATTGCCCGCAAGAGTAACTTCATAATTGTTGATCATCAAGTAAAGTTCTATGGGTACTGCCAGGAGTGTCAGGATCAACGTGAAGATTAAATGTTATATATTAGAATGTGATGACCATAGCTTAACTAACGCGGTTAGTGAGGCTATGGCTTTATTTCAATTAACAGCAAGTGTTTGTAGCGATAGTTGTAAAGAGGCTGACATACAATTACCGCCAGACAGTGTATTAGTGCGTAATGACTTCAAGACAGATTCAAATGCCGCGAGTGTAGAGGTAATTACAGAGATATTATTCTGGCGTAGTATTGATACGTTAGACCGTATACAAAAACACCGTAAAGCTTATTTGGCAGGTGAAAATCCTGAAAAACTCGGAGGAAGACTTGTCAGGCTAAACATACTGGCAATTATGAGCGAAATAACCGGGTATAACCCTGGCCCATGGGGAATTCTACGGGGAGTAAGACCGACAAAGATTGTTCATCGCCTGCTTGATAAGGGCTTAGATCAATCAACGGCAATTAGCCGGATGGTAACGGATTACGGAGTTGATAAAGCTAAAGCAGGACTTATAACTGAAATTGCCATACGACAGCGATCTTTCTTATCACTGCTTAGTAGTAACATTACTTCCAGAACAGTCAGTATATACATAGGCATACCGTATTGCCCTTCGCGTTGTTCATATTGTTCATTCCCTGCTTATGTTTTACCGGCAACTGATGAAATCAATGCTTTTATGACGGCACTTAAGCAAGATATTGCAGCTGCAGCAGAATTAGTTGCCCAATATAATTTAACTGTGCAAAATATCTACGTTGGCGGCGGTACGCCTACCAGTTTGCCTGGTGATGAGTTTTCCTTACTTCTTGGGCTAATCAGGCAGACCTTTATCAGTTACGCAACCGGAGAATTTACCGTGGAAGCGGGACGACCTGACAGTATTGATGACAATAAAATTGCCGCAATGCGCTATTTTGGGGTAACCCGTGTTAGTTTAAATCCCCAAACGATGCAACAAAAAACTTTAAAACTTATTGGACGAATGCATACGGTACAGGATATAATAGATATGTTCCAAAAACTGCGTAATGCGGCGATACCTGTCATAAATATGGACATTATTGTTGGCCTGCCAAATGAAGATGAGCAGGACATAACAAATACAATGGAACATATCTGCCTATTGAAGCCTGATAACCTTACTATACATACATTGGCATTAAAAAAAGGCTCACTGTTAAAAGCAGCGGCTTTGGAAACACAGCGGTATATGCTGCCTAATGAAATGAGCATTGGCAGAATGCTGCAGAGTGCCAGCAGTTATGCCTGTAAAATGCAAATGAACCCATATTATTTATACCGCCAGAAATATATGGCTGGCAACCTGGAAAATGTTGGATATGCCAGACCGGGTACAGAGTGTTTATACAATATCCAGATTATGGAGGAACGGCAGACTATTATCGGTATCGGGCCGGCTGCCGGAACAAAGGCGGTTGATATAAATACCTGGCGTTTGCAAAGCTGTTATAATGCCAAAGATGTTTATACATATATAAAGAATTTACATATCTATATTGAAGAGCGCCAGAATCTGTTGACAAAATTGTTTGCAACTAAGGGGGAGTAAAAATAATGTTAACAACTGTCCCACGCGGGACGAAAGATATATTGCCTGAGGTGAGCGGTTATTGGCACTACGTTGAACAGACAGTGCGAGAAGTTTGCCGCTTATATGCTTATCAGGAAATCCGCACACCAATATTTGAACATACCGAGTTATTTTTACGCGGCATTGGTGAAACTACCGATATTGTAGAAAAGGAAATGTACACTTTTAATGACCGTAAAGGGAGAAGTATTACTTTACGCCCGGAAAATACCGCTGCTGTAGTAAGAGCTTATCTGGAAAATAAGCTTTATGCCGAGGCCCAGCCAACAAAATTATTTTATATAGGTCCGATGTTTAGGTATGACAAGCCGCAAGCCGGAAGATTCCGGCAGTTTCATCAATTTGGCATAGAAGCAATAGGATCTAAGGGGCCGGCGATAGATGCCGAAATTATTATGTTGGCTGTACAATTTTTGCGCCGGTTGGGCTTGCAGGATTTAACTTTATACCTTAATTCTGTAGGCTGCCCGGAGTGCCGTCCCATTTACCGCACTAAGCTGCAAGATTTTTTACAGGATAAGCGGGCTGAACTTTGTCATGACTGCCAGTCAAGATTTGAACGTAATCCAATGCGAATTCTGGACTGCAAGCATGAAACCTGTACAAAACTGTCGCAAGATGCCCCGCATATGGCTGATTG
>JAEYSJ010000281.1 GCA_023434855.1 Bacillota bacterium
TCGCTGGCCCTCACTGACAAGGAGTTCGGAATTATGGCCATATAAGGTGGAAATACCGCCGCCATGATCAATAATAACCGCTTTGCCATAGCCGCCATACCATCCGGCAAAAACAACCACGCCGCTATCAGCTGCCGCAACTGCATCGCCATAATCGGCGCCAATATCAACACCGCTGTGATAGCGCGTCGTGCCAAAAATAGGATGAGTCCGCCAGCCAAATGGTGATGTGATCGGTCCGGAAGCCGGCCATATCATCGCCCCTGTGCTGTTTACAGGTCCGCTGTTACGATTGCCTGACTGGATCCTCCTAATCATTTGTTCAATCTCCCGGGATGTTTCCAACAGTTCCTGATAAGCACGCTCAGCCGTATCCCGCTCACTTACCGCCGTATCCAGGACTTTCTGGCGGTCTTGTTTGCGAACCTCAATGAGCTGTTTTTTCTCGGCAGCCGACTTCTTCAGTTCCAAAATTGTCGCCCGGTCATTCTCCAGTTCAGTCCGCTTTTGCAAAACCAGTTCCCGCTCAGCCTTGACTTTCAACACCAACTCGACATCCCGGTTAGCCACTCGTTTTAAAATATCCATACGGGAAGTAAAATCAGTAAAATCACTGGACCCAAGCAATACGTCCAGGTAACCCACCTGTCCGTTTTCATAAATGTCCCGCATCCGTTTGCTAAGTATCAAGCTGCGTTCTGCCAGATCTTTTTCCGCCTTGGCCAATACTTCGGTGTTAATTGCTATTTGCTGTTCTGTAAGCGACAGTTTGGTCTGTATAGCGTTGTATTCCCCTTCAGCTGTATCAAGATCAACCTGTATTTGCCTTAATTGTTCGGAAACACTGTCAACTTTATTCTGCGCCTGGGCAGCTTTGCCTTGTTGATCTGTCATTTGCTGCTGAATATTTCCCAATTTCTGCTGCTGTTGCTCCAACTCATTAGCCAGTACCGGTCCCACTGCCATAAATATCAGCAGGATTACCATCCCCAGAGAAGTATAGCGTTTTATTGGATCCATCAAAACTAACCTCCTCGTCCCTCTTTAAAACTCCGCGTACTCAATTGTCCAAACAACATTAGCGCCAAACTGCCTGCTACGCGAAAGCTTATACTCTCATAAACCGCCGGAGCGATATAGTACTGCCGAGAGCACCAATGGCAGTGCCAATCACCAGCAAGACTATGCTTATATTCCTGATAAACGGATATTTGGGGATAAGCGGCAAAAACGCCAGCGATTCGTATACCTGAGCTGTCAGCACACTGTAAGTCTGAAACAGCAGTATTACAGCCACCAACGCCCCCCCAAATCCCAGAATCATACCTTCAATCAAAAACGGCCAACGAATGAACCAGTCGGTTGCTCCCACATATTTCATAATGGCGATTTCTTTGCGGCGGGCAAACACGGTAATTCTAATCGTGTTGGAAATAATAAATAATGCTGCCAATGCCAAAAACAGAATAAGTATGAGTCCAAAAATCCGCATCATTCTCGTGAGGTTAAACACATGTTCAATTACTTCCTGGCCGAATTTGGCGCTTTCCACGCCTTTTAACTGAGTAATAGCCTGCGCCGTGGGTTTTACCTGTTCCGGCCTGTCCACTTTTACCTCAAAAGCATTAGGCAGCGGATTGGTATCACCTAAAGCGGACAACATTCCCTGCTGCTCCCCCAGGCGCTGTTTAAACCGCTCCAACGCTTCTTCCTTGCTGACAAAGTTAACCTGGGTCACACCTGGCAATTTGGTAATTCGGGTGCCTGTTTCCCGCATCTCCAGTTCAGTCTGATTATCCTGCAGATAAACTGTGATCTGCACTTGTGACTCCAGTGCGGAAGCCATATTATTCAGATTAAGCACCATTACCAGAAACAAACCCAATATCAGAAGTGACAGGGCTACCGTACTAACGGAAGCAAAGCTCATCAGCCCATTATGCCTAAGGGAAGAACTTGCCTCCTTGACGAAATATTCCATAGTGCTAATCTTCATAGCCATATGCCCCTTTCGCCTGGTCACGGACTATACGGCCTTTTTCAATGGCAATGACCCGTTTTTTCATTCCATCAACCACTGTTTTGTCATGGGTAGCCATAACGATAGTAGTGCCTGTTTTATTAATGCGTTCAAAAATTTTCATAATCTCCCATGATGTATCTGGATCAAGATTTCCAGTAGGTTCATCAGCAATAACCACTAAAGGCTTATTGACAATTGCCCGGGCAATAGCAACCCGCTGCTGCTCACCACCTGACAGCTGAGAAGGGAAATTCCGGGCTTTATTCTTTAAGCCAACCAGCTCCAATACGTTGCCTACCCGTTTTTGAATCTCCCGGCGAGGCGCTTCCACAACCCGCATGGCAAAAGCAACATTCTCAAACACCGTCTTGTTAGGCAACAGGCGATAATCCTGAAAAACAATCCCCAGGCTGCGCCGCAGGTAAGGTACCTCGGCAGGCAATATTTCGCCCACATTACGGCCATTAACAATAAGCTCGCCGCTTGTGGGCAATTCTTCCCGGAATATTAGCTTTATAAAAGTAGACTTACCAGCTCCACTGGGGCCTACCACAAATACGAAATCGCCTTTTTCAATATCTACAGTGATATCGGAGAGGGCGACAGAGCCAGTACTAAATACCTTCGAAATACCTGTCATGTGGATCAATAGTCACTCCCCCTTATGGAAATACTGCTGCTTTACAAGTTATCATTTGACGTTTTTAGCAAAAAACCTTCTTTTTACGATGCTTTTCTATATAGTTCCTGCAAATTTCGCCTGTAATAATTTGGTTACCGGCCAATTCTAGCGCAATAGTTCGACAATATGCAGTGTCAGCACTCCCAATATTGTCAGCAATCCAAAATACCACCAGGCGACTTTTACGCGCTGACTGATACTAAGATTATAATAATGAGTGCCTGCATCTTCCCCGCGCCACAAACGAACCATCGAAAAAATGAGAATAATGAAAATGAAGAAATTATAAGTATAAAAGAATACAATTCCGATAACGATGCTGCCCACCCACCACATATGCGGCGAGATAGCAGCGGCAATGCGTCCTCCGTCAAGAGGATCGCAGGGAATAAGGTTAAACAGATTTAAGAGACAGGCAGTGTAGGCCAGCACCAGCAGCAGTATGCTGTCTGTCCATAAATAGGCCGCCAGGCATAGCAGCGCACTTAACAGGCCTATAGCTGGTCCGCCAATCGCCACATTTGCCTCCATTTTAGCATTAATTGGCGGCTTGTTAAGACTAATGACCGCCCCGACAAAGGGGATAAACAAGGGCGTGGTAGCACGCAGGCCAACGATGCGCGACGCGACTAAATGACCCAGCTCATGAATAAACAGCAACATAATGAAACCAACAGCGAATCTGAGACCAAAAGCCATAGCGTACACCACTAATGATAGCAGTAACGACAATGTCATGGTGGCTGTTGATCCTAAGTTAAGCATAGCCGCAAGTCCTAATAAACACAGCGACATGCGCTGTGCCACCCGTCCCCCCAGGCTTACAACCTTCCATAGGCCCACAGTCATCCCTCCCTAAGAAAATCACTGGCGGCGCCCCCAAATATTGCCTAACCGCCAAGAACGCCAAGGGCGCCAAAGGATTTAAAATATCCATATTCCCAGTGCGATAAGTATCGCGCCTTCCCCTTGGCGATCTTGGCGTCCTTGGCGGTTCCAGTTTACTTGCACTAACCACTCATTAGTCCCACATGTCTAATAATGAAAAAAAACGCCTCGTTACATGCATATGCATGCCGGAGGCGTTTTATTTTAGTTCTTATTTTTTTCTGCTGATGACTCGTTTGGCAGCCTGAACAATATCGGCAACCGTCAGATTATACTTGGCAAGTAATGCATCAGGTGTACCGGACTCGCCAAAGGTATCCAAAACGCCCACCCGTTCCATGGGTACAGGCGCGTTTTCGACTAATACCTCGGCTACGGCGCTTCCCAGACCGCCAATAATACTATGTTCCTCGCAGGTAACAACTGCACCGGTTTCCTGAGCTGCTTTAATAATAGCTTCTTTATCAATTGGTTTTATTGTATGCACATTTAATACCTTGGCGCTCAAGCCGTTGGCAATTAATTCATCAGCAGCCCGCCTGGCGGGAGAAACCATAATGCCGGTGGCAATAATAGTGACATCCCGGCCTGTTGCCAGTTCAACCGCTTTGCCTAACTCAAATTCATATCCATCACCAAACATATCAGGCACACTGCTGCGACCCAGCCTGAGATATACCGGACCTTTATAACGGGCGGCAAATAGCACTGCTTCCCGCGTTTCCCGTTCGTCTGCCGGTACAATAACCGTCATGTTAGGTATGCTGCGCATTAAGGAAATATCTTCAATAGCCTGGTGGGATGCACCATCCTCTCCCACAGTCACACCGGCATGGGTTGCAGCAATCTTAACATTAAGTTTAGGATAACAAATTGAATTGCGTATCTGCTCAAACCCCCGCCCGGCAGCAAACATAGCGAATGTAGACACAAATGGAATCTTGCCGGCTGCAGCCAGTCCTGCAGCGGTACCCATTAGATTCTGCTCAGCAATACCAACATTAAAAAACCTGTCAGGAAATGCTTTGGCAAATACATTTGTTTTAGTGGATTTAGACAAATCAGCATCAAGCACAATAATATCCGTAAACTTGGCGCCTATTTCCTTAAGCGCCTCACCATAAGCCTCGCGTGTTGCTTTTCCCATTCTGAACACCTCTTTATATACTTAGACTTCCAGCTTGTCCAACTGGCTAATAAACAAATCGCACTCCTCGCGGCTCGGCGCCTTGCCGTGCCAGTCGGCGACATTTTCCATCTGGCACACACCTTTGCCTTTTACAGTGTGGGCGACAATCATCGTAGGCTTACCTTTCACCGTTTTTGCTGTTTGCAGCGCGTCGTAGATAGCATTAAAATCATGCCCGTCAATCTCTATTACATGCCACCCGAAAGCCCGCCATTTATCCGGTATCGGCAGCGGTGACATCACTTCTGCAATTGGTCCGTCAATTTGCAGGCCGTTAAAGTCCACAAAAGCTGTGAGATTATCCAGCTTATAATGAGCGGCAAACATCGCTGCTTCCCATACCATACCTTCCTCCAACTCACCATCGCCCAACAGGGCATAAACGCGGTAGCTTTTTCCATTCAGCCGGCCGGCCAGCGCCATACCGTTGGCAGCGCTCAAACCCTGGCCCAGTGAACCTGTTGACATATCAACACCAGGCACATCTTTCATACTGGGATGGCCTTGCAGGCGGCTGTCGATCCTGCGAAAAGTCAGCAGTTCCTCATGGGGTAAAAAACCCTTTTCCGCCAAAGTAGCATACAGCACAGGCGATGCATGACCTTTAGACAACACGAAACGGTCACGGTCAACATCCTGGGGTCTTTGCGGATCAACATTCAGCTCCGCGAAATACAAAGTAGTCAGAATATCCGCCGCCGACAGCGAGCCTCCCGGATGACCTGACTTGGCTTCAGTAACCATAGCAATAATATTGCGCCTGATAGCCGTGGCCCGCTTAGTCATATCAGCCACTTGTTCAGCAGTTAATCTATTTTGCACGTATATCAGCCTCCCTCTTAGTAATGATGAGCTTTCTTTATTCTAAAAAGTGCCGGTAGAAACTAACTATCAGCACCTATATTCTATGTTCTTTAAACCCTTCACCCAGCACTTCATGAGCATCGGCGACTATTACAAACGCCTTTTTATCAATGCTGTACACCAGTTCTCTGAGCATAGTAACCTCCCTGGTGCTAACCACGCACAATAGTGTTTCACGGGGATGGCCGGTATAGCCCCCTTTGCCTTTTAAAAAAGTTACCCCTCGCCCTAAGTCATGAATAATAGCATCGGCAACCTCTTCCGGCACAGCGCTCATGATAAAGAAAGCTTTCGCCGAACTGGGACCCTCCTGGACTAAATCAATAATTTTAGTAGTAACAAATAAAGAAATCAAGGCATACAGGGATAATTCCGCACTGTGAAAAGCTAACCCCGCAGAAGCGATGACAAAAAAGTCTACCCCCAGCAACGCCTGGCCCACACTGACACCGAATATTTTATTAATAATTGCCGCCGCCAAGTCAGTACCGGCAGTAGTTCCTTTAAACTTAAATACAAGTCCCATACCAATACCTGCCAGCACACCGCCGTACAGTGAACTCAACAATAAATCCTGAGTTAAAAGTGGTGTGAAAGGGGCAGTAATATCAATCGCCAGTGACAAAACAGCCGCACCAAACAAGGTTTTCATCCCAAACTTGGTGCCCAACACTTTGATACTTAGCATAAACAAAGGAATATTTAAAGCCAGCATCGTTGCACCGACCGGCAAGCCAAGCAAGTAATGCAGAACGGTAGCCAGACCGCTTACTCCACCGGCAGCAACTTTATTGGGAATTAAAAACATATTGAGGCTGACGGCCGTCGCCATAGCGCCTATTGTTATACCTAAATAGTCGCGCAGCCAACTGTTCAAGTAGCCTCACCTCCGTGTTATACTAATTAACTCAAGGGCAAGTTCGGCGTTGCGAAACGCCTTTTCATGGAGAGCATTGATATGGTCCTCCCGCCGGCGATCAGGCTTACCAGTCGCGGACCACAATTCTCTTACCTTGACAAGCAAGCTGTCGGTAGTCACATTTTTTAGTGTACCTACATGCCGTTCACCCAGTGTTTCCAGAAAACGATCAATTTTCGGATCATAAGAAATACCGACCATCGGCACATGCATCACAGCCGCAAAAATCAGCGCATGCAGTCTTATCCCGATAAGCAGCTGCAAGTTGCCTGTCAAAGACAATAATTCGGCGGTTGAATACTCCTCTTCCAAGACAGTGACAGGCTTTTTGGTGCGGCCGGCAATTTTGCGGGCAACCTCCAGATCTTCCGGCCACTGCATAGGAATGAATACAATCTTCGCGCCAAATTCATCAACGATCTGGTCAACAGCCTGGGCCAGGGCAATTTTATAATGGCTCCAGTCTTTCCATTCCCTGACGGAAATACCTACAAGCGGTGTTGCCCCTTCCAGACCGTTTTTTCGTAAAATGGTTCTACCGATTTGTTTATCTACAGGACGCATCGCCAGCACCGGATCGGCAGTAACATATACCTTAGGTGTATCTACCTTTAAACGTTTCAGTTCCTCCCGGGAGCCTTCATCCCGCACGGTAATCAGATCAACCATATTGCCGATATAACGCATAGCACCTTTGGCCAGTGCGCCCCGCACCGGGCCAATTCCTTGTGCGTACAGCATGACAGGGGTGCCAAGTTTTTTTGCCAGCATCATAATGCTTAAATAATAGTATAAACTACGGTCACTGGTAACATCCTGCAGCAGGCTGCCCCCGCCGCTGATTAACAGCTGACTGCAGGCCAGCACCCGCACAATCTCGGGATAGTTGAGCCGGTATACTGCCGCTACGCCGTGGCGCCGGCGAGTATCCTCCGGATTGCCGGAAATAACAGTAATGCTGATATTCGGTTCAATTTCGGTTAAAGCTTCAATGATCGCCGCCAACATAGCCTCATCGCCGGCATTGGCAAAACCGTAATAACCGGAAATTACGATTTTCGGTGTTTCATCTTGCTTACTCATTCTTGGCAGGTCTCCTTCCGATTAAAGACACCCCGTACTGGAAAACCTGCACTCCCACTACGGCCACAATTCCAAAAACCGCCCCCAAACCAAGTCCTGTAAGGGCACGCACAAAAGACATCAAAACCGGTGTCCGCATATGGGCAAAAGCCTCGACCAGCGATACCTGCCCAATGACGGCCAGTACTATCAGACCGTAATACAGCACCTGCGGCCACCGTCTGTACACAGCCATAACAGCCAGCAAAAAGGCCGGATGACCAATCAGAAATTCTTTTTCCCGCGGCCTGGCATATAATAGCTGTTCCAAAAGATGGCGCAGCCTAACCTCAACATCAGGTACCGGCACACCTGCCGTATGGCCTGAACGGCCTACATACACCCATGCCGCTACCGCCGCTATGGCCAGTATCAGAATGCTTTTTACCTTTACCGGGCAATCCAGAATACCTGCCAGTTGCTGCCAGATATTTCTGCCGTCGGTTTTTTCTCCATTGTCAAACACGTTATACCGCGTGAGAAAAATTAAAGTAATGAGAATAAGCGGAGCTATTATCGTAAATTTCACACCCCGGAAAATCTCAATCTCCAGGAAGAAACGTATATCAGCCAGTATAGCCCCCAGATAAAACCCGCCAACTAAAGACAGAAAAACCGTCAAGGTTAGGCCGGTGAGTCCATCAGCCAATACCTGCCCGATACCTGCCGAGCCTGGCGTAATTTTACGCCAGCGGTCGATTTGCCAGGTCATAGCAAGTACCGGAAAAACTACGGCACTGGCCAGGGCGACAGCCTGCCGGGCCAATGTTCCGCCCCCCTTGAGCATGGGAAAAATGAGGGCCGCAGAAATTATAATAAGTAGAAGATACTGATAGCGCGGCGCAAAAGGTTTAAGCAATGTCAACAATAATATGCCGGCCGCCGTTGCACCAATCGCTACCAGGGCCAATAGCAACGGACTGGCGAAATAAGGCTGGAAGGTGCCAGCAGGTCCAAAGGTAAAACCCTTGGCCTGCAACGCCTGTTTAACGCCGGAAATGTATTCCAGATTGGTTTCTACCAGATTCTTGCCTACATCCGGTTTATCAAATTTGCGCAGTAGATTAACGCGGATGTTCCGGTCATCGTCAGTTGTTGCCCAACGAAGAATGGCATCCTGTACTTTCATCTTGGGTTGTTCGTCTTTGGGAATAGTATATGCTCTGGCAGCCTGATAATTATCGGCAGCTACCATCGGCAGCAAGCCTTCCTGTTTATAGAATTGCAACTGTGACGGATCTTCAATCAGCACAAGGGTGAGACCCCGGGCTTTTACCTGCTCAACCGTCAGTGGCAGGAGATTGGGGTAACCCAAAGCTTCTTGTGCGACAAACATAAGACCGGACACCTTATCAATGCCTGACAGCCGTCTAAATACCGCATTAACATCATCAGGCCTCACTTTAGAATAATTAGTAGGCCGGGCCATAACATAAAATCCGTAACCGGCCACTTCGCGCATTTCATCAGTAGGCAGACCCAGATTCCATTTTATTACTTTTTCATAATTAGCCTTAACCGCCAAGATTTGACGGCCACCGTCAGATAGGACTGATACCCGTTCCGGACTAAGCCGGCGGATTAAATCTTCTTTTACTTCTTCAAATACCTGCGGCTGCTGTCCGGTAACATACACATCTTCTGCCTGGATACGTCCGGTTTCCACCAGCGTCCGCCACCCCGGATCAGACAAGGCCCCGGTCCGGTATTGGCTGAGAATTTGCGAGCCAGGCACTGCCGTTACCTTGCCGCTTTTATTTAATTTCTCCAGGGTAGTTTCATAAACGGCCAGGGTAGTGATACCGGCCTCCTTAAACTTGCGCATCAGATCCGGAACGTCATGGCCTTCCAACTGAGCAAGTTCTATCAGGTCTTCATACTCCATTACCATTTCAACGCGGGAATTGTTTTCCTCAATCACATGCCGCTGCCAGCAAACAGTCAACGCCCCGATTAGCCCAATAATGATAAACACCAGCAAAACTTTATTATATTTAAAATCCGTCAAAAATCTCTCCACCTTCATCTTTTTAAAACATATATCACTATATTTTTCCAAAAAGACAGCTATTTATGCAGTTATGCAAATTTATCATATTCTGGCACGTAATAGCAATATCCTGCCTGATTATTGTGCATATACAAAAAAAATTACCCTTTGGCAAGGGTTAACGCGGCCGGTTGTCGGTGTTGATAATAACCTTTCCCTGCTCCATGTCAATATCACGTACACTAACATTGAAAGGAAGCTTTTTTAAATCTACTAATTGAATCTCGGTAAGCACCGAACCGCCAATGTTACCAACAAGCATATTATTAAGCAAAAAACGCTCAGTAACAAATTTAATTTTTTGCCCCTCGCCGATTATTTTTCCTTCCAAAGTAACGGCTACATTGGCAAAACCGCCAATAGCAAAATTACTGCTGACCTTAACATTCTCAGGAGTTATCGCGACAGTTGAGTTTTTTACTCCTTTGACAGCCTGGTTAAGATAATTGGCCAGTTCCTCCTGGGTCACGGTAACAGAGAGATCCACATCCTGTACTGTTTTCAGCACAATCTGCCGGTGACTGACAAGTGCCCCCATATCGAGCTGCGCATTGCTCAATGCCACCTTCATATCACTGAAAGTAATCTTGTCAATTTTGGCATTAGTCTCCTGCACGGTAATTTGATCAAACTGCCCGCCAAACATATAAATTGCCGGATGTTTCACCACTGTGACGGATACATTATCACTGCCGGTAAGATTTGCCATCCCCCGGGCAACTATATCAGAAACCACCGTCGGCACCAGCGCTTCGCTGGCTGCCACCAGTGCCAGAATTACTGCCAAAATTATGATCAGGCGTTTTGACATTTTGTATACGCCTCCATTATCTATTTATAAGCCACTTTTAAGGTAAGCCTCAATAAACAAATCAATTTCCCCGTCCATAACGGCCTGTACATTGCCGGTCTCGGCGCTGGTACGATGATCTTTTACTAAATTGTAGGGGTGGAAAACATAAGAGCGAATCTGGCTGCCCCACTCAATAGCCTGGTACTCGCCGCCGATTTCCGCTTTCTTTTCATCTTGTTTCTGCCGTTCCAGCTCGAACAATTTTGCTCGTAAGAGCCGCATACACTGTTCCCTGTTTTGAATCTGCGAGCGTTCACTCTGGCATTGCACAACTATTCCTGTGGGCATATGCGTCATACGTACGGCCGAATCCGTCTTGTTGATATGCTGCCCGCCGGCACCGCTCGCCCGGTAAGTGTCGACTTTAAGATCCACCGGGTTGATATTTATTTCCACATTGTCAGCAATTTCCGGCATAACGTCAACGGCAACAAAAGATGTATGCCGCCGGCCGCTGGCATCGAAGGGTGAAATACGCACCAGCCGGTGAACCCCTTTCTCCGACTTTAAATAACCATAGGCATTAACGCCTGACACTAAAATAGTAACACTTTTCACACCGGCTTCATCACCGGCCAGAAAGTCCAATGTTTCCACCTTATAGTTTTCTCTTTCCGCCCAGCGCACGTACATCCTGAGGAGCATTTGCGCCCAGTCCTGCGCCTCTGTTCCTCCGGCACCGGCGTGCAACGTCAATATAGCATTGTTAGCGTCATATTCCCCGGAAAGCATAATGGTAAGTTCCAGGTGCTCAATATCATTTACCAGGTTATTCAACGATGCCGTTACTTCCGGATATACGCTTTCATCATTTTCATCCATGCCCAGTTGCCACAAAATAGCGATGTCGCTATAGCGGTTAGCTAAGTTGCGGAACTGCTCCACACTATCTTTCAGGCCTGTTACCTGCTGCGTGGTCTTTTGGGCTTCCGTCGGGTCATCCCAAAACCCGGGAGCTCCCATTTTGTTTTCCAGCTCAGCAATCTTCAGTTCTTTGCCTGCAATGTCAAAGAGAAGCCCTCATTTCGTTTAACTTTTGTTCCAAGTCTACAATCTGTACACGTAAATCTTCTAACAGCAACTAACTCATCTCCCTGTATATACAATTCCCTTTACTTTCCGCAGCATTTCTTATACTTTTTGCCTGACCCGCAGGGGCATAATTCATTACGCCCGGTCTGGTCCTTGGAGACAACAGGCTGGCGCTGATCGGCTGCCGCTTCCTCGCCTTCACCGTGAGTAGTATGGGCCTGCTGCAGGCGGTCTTCAGGCTGGCTGATAATATTAACCCGGTACATGTATTTAACAATATCATCCTGGATATGTTCAATCATTTGCTGGAACATATCATAGGCCTCAATTTTATACTCAATCAATGGATCGCGCTGGCCGTAAGCTCTGAGGCCAATGCCCTCGCGCAGCATATCCATGGCATCCAAGTGTTCCATCCATTTGGCATCCACTACTTTAAGCATGACTACTTTTTCCAATTCGCGCATATTGTCGGCGCCAAATAATGCCTCCCGGGCTTCAAATGCCTCAGTGGCAACCCGCAGCAATTCTTCCCGCAATTCATCCCGACTGAGCTTTTCCAAAGCTTCCTTGGTAAGTTTGCCTTCCGGAGCAAAATACTCCTCGCAATATTCAATCAGGCCGCTAAAGTCCCACTCCTCAGGGTAAACC
>JAEYSJ010000353.1 GCA_023434855.1 Bacillota bacterium
CAAGAAAGGGAAGCAGCAGCAGCAGCCTCTGTACTACTCTGCGCAAGGGAAGCCGTGCCGACAGAAGGAGGACAAACAAAAAGACTGTATATCCTCCAAGAATCATTGGATTTTTCACCGGCACAAGTAAAAAAGCGATAGCAATGCAGGTACCTATTTTCATCCTTACTTCCCATGCTGAGACCCAGGTATGCTTCCCCAGCCGTTCTTCTTTGTCCAGTTCCCTTATTTTCATAGCGTCTTTTGCTCCGTCCTGGAGGAAAGCGCCAAAAGGCCGGGCCTTGTTTTGTGGATAAAACCGATCACCGCCATTGTCAGTATGCTCTCTAAGATGACAATCGGAATATGCGCCAGCAGCAGTAGATTTATAACGGATAACATGCCTTCACTATAAACATTATTGGAAACATACAGGAACAGGGCAAAGGTGGCTACCCCCTGGATAACGGAGAAGGCTCCCAGAAGCCCGCTTATCATCGCTAAATGTCTGCCGTCACGGACGAGCCTGCGAAATAAAAAAGAAGATACAAAAGCAGGCAAGGTCATGATTACCGTATTAATTCCCAGCGTTGTAAGGCCTCCGCTTTGGAAAAACAGCGTTTGTAAAAGAAGCCCGACAAATATGGCAATGGTGCTTCTACGCCCCAAGAGAATACCAATCAGCCCTCCTAAAAATGCATGCACCGAGCTTGGGCCAATAGGAACAGTAATTAGCGAAGCAGTGAAAAAAGCCGCCGTTGCTAAACTGACTTTCGGGATTTCATCCTCCTTCATGCCTTTTAGTGAATAAAGCAGCATGCCCCCTGCAGCAGCAGAGGTCACTGCGACTGTTTGCATGCTTAAAATTCCATCAGACAAATGCACGTTTTCTCACCTTTCTCTTCTTCCCTGATTGTTTTACGGTTAAAAAAAGGACTACGAAAAAATCCTCCCCCAATTCATTGAGGAATGACCTTCGTAGTCACTTTCATCCGTTTTATCTAAAGCTTATCATCGACTCTTCGTGAGCCGCTGTATTAAAGAATCATATTCGTCATCTGGATAGGAAATCCTTTTTTTACCAAAAAATAGTTTGGCACAATTCAGCAAATTAATGCCGCCTACCTCGAAGGACGAATGGCTAGTTTAGTCTACTTTGTTTTTATACTAGTATTGCATAATTTGCTATAGTATGGCATACTATAGTTAACAAGTTAACCTGCGAGGGATATAAGCTGGGTTCCCGAATGGGAGTAGGTACGTAAGTACTTAGAATTCCTTTGCTCCTGAGGTTAACTTATTTATTTGCTCTTCACTTTACTTTTAAGTCCTTCGATTATACTGTCGGGGGACTTTTTTATTTCCTCTATAATAAAATCTATAGTTTGAATCGAATAGCAATAGGTTGGTTGAGTATGTACTTTATGGATATAGCAGTATTTTTGATTGTCCTTAAGTCCGTAATAAGTGCAAAACAAACGAAAATGATACATATTAAAAATTACCGGGCATCCATTTTGCGATAATTCCATACCGAGCTTTTGTAAGCGTTTTGATATTTCTTTAATACAGTTTTTTGCGTTGTATTTATGCGTATTGTTTGGATCTTTAAGCTCTTTAATTATTTTAACTCCAGTTGCAGCATCTTTGTCGATATATACAGTCGCAGTAGCTCTATTTGGATCTTTGGTAAAGTAATGATGATGTTCAATTTTTATAGCAAAAGACTGGTTACTTTCACTAACCAGCTCTGACAACACATTACTTGTATTTATGATTTTTGCAGCAATCTCCTCCGGGTATTTAGCACGGATTGTTTCTTCGTCTAATGCCTTCATACTTACTGCAAGGGTTAAAAAATTTTGTGGAATGATCTCTGTAATATCAACATTATGGAACTCTTGCATTTTTTCATTGAAATTAAGTATGCAAGCTTGGAAGAGGGGAATATAGAGCATTTCATATTCTTCAGTAATAAAATGAGTGCTTATATTACGAAGTTCTATTATTTTTTCTAGGTTTAGACGTAATGGGGCCTTATTATTGGTAAAAATCTTCTGAATGCAATTTTCTAACGTTATTGTTCTGTTGGGATTATCTTTATAGTAAATGCTATCATTCCCGAAAGTTTTAATCATATGCGCTTTAAGCATTAACTCCCAGGAATTACAAATAAAGAAACTGAACCCCTCTACACGATAACGAATAGTAGGTTTGTTATATATTTCTATAGACATAATAAACGCTTCTTTAGATTTCTCTAAAAGTTTACTACATATATCATTCATAAAAATCCCCCCTTTAATTACATTCTACATTAGTTATAGTACCACACACACTTTATTTCAACAATATTCTAAAAAACAAGACAAATAGGCAGATAATCCAAAAAATAGCTGCTAAGAAATACAGAGACAAGATATCATTGCTAAAGGAATATCCCGAAAATCAGCCTGATTGGAAGCGCCATTTGCGGCCCCTCCTTAAAAGCAGTTTTGGCTGTCATGATACTGAGATCCACCTCATTCGGGATTGTGACTGCCAAAGTTCTACTTGCCGCCGATACAGGCAACATACAGACAAGTCGCTGCCGTAGTGGCGCTAACGGTCGTAAAGGGTTCCAGCGTAAAGGCATTCTTGCCGACACTCACCTGACCGCCAGGTACCAGGCCGGAATCGAGCTTAACCACCGTACTATTCAAGTACTGCGGGCTGGGCCGCCAAGGATTATTCACCGTCGTGAACAGCCCGTACAGATAACATCTACTGCCGCTATCGCCACACCGTTGCTAAAGAACGTCCTTTGCTTTTCTATGTGCGTTAACTAGAATACAAAACAGCAAAAATGCAGACGACAGCTTGACATGCTTCCTCTTTAGTGACATAATTGTAATAATTTTAAAAGGCACCTTTAAAGACAGTCCAGAGAGGCTGACAAGGTGAGCGTTTTTTGTTAGCCGAATTATTAGCTACGCAAAAAGCTCTCTGTCAGTTATGGCAGAGAGCTTTTTTTACGTGTACAGGGTGCCTAAGCTTAGGAGGAATAGCATGAAAGAAACTGCTCAGGTTACAAAGGGGAACTATAGGAACGCAACGGAAACAGAAAAAAACAACACCCCTGCGCATGACACGGAGTTTTCACTGTCCGCGGTTCCCGTCTCAGGACAGACACAGGGATTGTGGGCGGCAATGTCGGTTCTAGTGGGCTTTACCTTCTTTGCTCCCAGTATGACCGCAGGTGGCAATTTAGGTCTTGGCCTGACCTTGTCGGGTTTTGTACTCTGTGTGGCCCTTGGCAACGCCTTTCTCGGGCTATATTGCGGCACACTGGCGCATATCGGACAGAAAACAGGCCTTTCCTACGACCTTTTGGCACATCGTTCCTTTGGCAGTCTCGGCTCGTATCTTCCCTCAGCAATTATCACCTTCACTCAGACCGGCTGGTTCGGGGTAGGCGTAGCCATGTTCGCCATGCCGGTTGCAGATCTTTTGGAGCTTCCCATCTGGGTCGTCATCGCTTTTGCCGGATTAGTCATGACTTCATCCGCATATTTTGGAATCAAATCTCTGGCAATACTGGGTTCCATCGCCGTACCGCTTATTGGGATTCTCGGAACCTATTCTGTTAGTCAGGGAATCATCAAGGCCGGAAGCTTCAGCAACGTATTCTCCGCTAATCCGGAAAATCCGCTAACATTAGCAGCAGGAATTACCATCGTAGTCGGTTCCTTCATCAGCGGCGGAACCTCCACTCCCAACTTTGCCCGCTTCTCCAAAACAGCCAAAATAGCTGTGGCAGCCACTGTTACCGCTTTCTTTTTAGGAAACTCCATTATGATGATCTTTGGCGCCATTGGCGGTGCCGTAATGGGCGTGGCTGATATCTTCGGCATTATGATACTCCAGGGTCTGGCCATTCCCGCCATCATTACGCTTGGGTTTAATATCTGGGCTTCCAACAACCATGCACTCTATACGGCAGGGCTGGGCGTATCCAATATGGTAAAAACCCCGATGAAGCCGATGATGGTGATTGCAGGCATGATCGGAACCATCGCCTCCGTATGGCTGTATCATCATTTTGTTACCTATCTTATCATTCTAGGGGGTATGATTCCGCCAATCGGCGCCGTATTGATCGTACACTATTTCATGAACAAGCATGAGTATTTTGATCCAAATTATAAAGTAAAGCAGATCAATAAGGGAAGCGCTGCCGCCGTTATCTGCGGTACGCTGGCAGGACTATTTCTTCCCTGGGGAGTCCCGCCTGTCAACGCCCTGCTGGTTTCCGGTATCGTTAGCTTCGTTTCAGAACTGGCAGCCCGCTCTACGAAGTAAAAGACTATATTGCCATTGTTAAGAAAGGAGTTTACCTATGCTAATAAAAAATATAATCATTGAAAATGGAACTGAAACTACAGATATCCGTGTCACCGACGGAAAGTTTGAAACCATCGCAAAGGCTCTGGCACCGCTCCCTGGTGAAGCGGTGGTGGACTGCCAAGGCTGCATGGCCCTGCCGCCTTTCATCGAGTCGCACGTGCATTTGGACACCTGCCTTACTGCCGGCGATCCCTGCTGGAATTTAAGCGGGACACTTTTTGAAGGAATCGAATGCTGGTCAAAGCGGAAGGAAAAGCTCTCCAAGCAAGATGTTAAAGATCGCGCCAGAAGAGCCATCATAAAGCAGGCTGCCAATGGAATTCAGTTTGTGCGTACCCATGTAGACGTGACCGACCCGACCCTGATTGCTATGGAGGGAATGCTGGAGCTTCAGGCTGAATTGAAGGGAATTGTGGATATTCAGATTGTGGCCTTTCCGCAGGAAGGGATACAGTCTTATCCGAATGGCGAGCAGCTTCTGGAAAACGCCGTGCGCATGGGAGCCGATTGCGTCGGTGCCATTCCGCATTTCGAATTCACAAGAGAGTACAGCGTCGAATCCTTGAACTTTGCCATGAAACTGGCGGAAAAATACGATAAGCTTGTGGACGTCCACTGTGATGAAATTGACGACGAAGCTTCCCGTGGCTTGGAAACCCTGGCATGCAGGGCCTATGAAGCCGGTATGGGAGAAAAGGTTACCGCAAGCCATACCACCGCGATGCATTCCTATAATAACGCTTATGTTTCCAAGCTGTTCCGGCTGCTGAAAATGAGCGGAATCAATTTTGTTTCCAACCCCCTCGTCAATACCCATCTGCAGGGCAGGATGGATACCTATCCCAAGCGCCGTGGCGTCACCCGGGTAAAAGAATTGCTGGCGGCAGGAATCAACGTATCCTTCGGTCATGACGATCTCTTTGACCCATGGTATCCATTGGGAGACGGCAATATGCGTGACGTGGTGCACATGGGACTGCATGTCTGCCAGATGATGGGCTATGAGGAAATCATGAATTCCTATCGCCTGATCACCCACAACGCAGCAAGAACACTGAATTTGAAGAATTATGGGATAAAAGAAGGCAATCCTGCTGACTTTATCGTGCTGGATGCCACAAACTTCTATGATGCGCTTAACGAAAAATCCGCAGTCCTCTATTCCTACCGGGGCGGTAAACTGATCGCCTCCACCACCCCGAGTGTCAAAAAGGTACTCTTTTAAAACATCGAACATAAAGCTCATACTAAAAATTCAAAAACGGCAAGGCTCAGTAACTCTGAAGCCTTGCCGTTTTACTCTTACCCGCTTATTATTCCGTTATCCTTTAATTCTTGCTCGGCCTTATACGCCAACGCTGCCTCTCTGGCCTGCTTAGCCATCCGGCTGTGGGAAGCCAGTGACCGGGGTGCCGGACGGGAAGAGCGCCGTGCCGGTACTGCTTCCCAGAAAGGAGCAACCGAGTTAAGATTCGCAAGACCCAGATTCTGCTCCGGTGTCAGTGCTGTGAACGGCTGAGCCTGTGTACTCCCAGGCGGCAGATTGTAGACCGCAATGTCATTGCCTCTGGCAAACCACAGCCGGTCATTACTTGCAGCTAACCCATTCTCATAGAGGACCGCCCAGAAAAAGCCGGAAGTGTTTTGCAGGTTGACAGCGGGTACTGCAACCTGACTGAGCAAGGCAGGCTGCTTAGCAGCGGCTTGCACCAGAATGTCTGCCGCACTGGTCCTGTACAGCGTACCGGTCAACGTCTCATAATCAGCGTTATAGCGTCCGGTCAAAATATAGGCCGTACCGTCATTGCTAAAGGTAATATCCCGAAAATCCGCCTGATCGGAAGTGCCAATTTCCGCTCCGGCCTTAAAAGCAGTTTTGGCTGTCATAGTGCTGAGATTCACCACATCCAGACAAGAGTCAGGATTGTGACTGCCAAAGTTCTGCCTGCCGCCGATACAGGCAACATACAGACAAGTCGCTGCCGCAGCGCCGCTAACAGTTGTAAAGGGTTCCAGCGTAAAAGCATTTTTG
>JAEYSJ010000012.1 GCA_023434855.1 Bacillota bacterium
TTGCAATTTTTGTTTCGGTTGTGCTGTTTAATCTCTTGGGAGATACGATCAGGGATTATATGGATCCTCGTAACAGCCGTATAAAATAGAAAAAGAGGGATTGAGTCATGAAGAAAAAAATTATTCCGATCTTGCTTGCGCTGTGTATGGTAATCAGCCTGGTAACAGGCTGCAGCAATAGTTCAGACAAAGGCAAGACAGCCGGGACACAGGCAAAAAAGACCTTTGTGTTTGGTGACACAACGTTTAATCCGGAAAATAGTGAGCCGGATGTGAATCCCCACAACAGCAGCAGCGGCTGGGCCGCCCTTCGGTACGGAATAGGTGAAACGCTGTTTCGCTATTCCAATTCTATGAAAATTGAGCCTTGGCTTGCTAAAAGCTATGAGAATGTGGATAAGCTTACCTGGAAGATTACGCTACAAGATAATGTATATTTTACAAGCGGACGTCATATGGACGGCGCGGCAGTAAAGGAATGCTTGGAGAATTTGGTTAAGGTGCATAAGCGTGCTGCCGGAGACTTGAAAATTAATAATATTACGGTCGATGGTCAGACCGTAACCATTGTTACAAGTGTTCCGGTTCCGGCACTGCCCAACTATCTCGCCGACCCCTACGGCTGTATTTTTGACATTCAGGCCGGTGTTACTAAAGAGGGCATTGTATCCGCTACCGGCCCCTACAAGGCTGTATCTCTCGTATCCGGCCAACGTATCAACCTGGTTAAAAATGAAAAATATTGGAACGGCAAGCCAAAAATTGACGAGATTACCGTAAGGACTATCTCTGATGGAGATACGTTAACAATGGCGTTGCAATCCGGTGAAATCGATGCCGCGTATGGCATGCCATACGCAAGCTATCCCCTTTTTAAAAATGACAAGTACGTATTTACCAGCACGGCAACAAGCAGAGCATTCTTTGCCTGGATGAATTTTAAAAGCGAAATTACAAAAGACGCGGCTGTCCGTAAAGCCATTGCCATGGGCATTGACAAAAACGGCTTTGTTGAGACCCTATTGAAAGGAAACGGTTATCCGGCATCAGGCGTTTTTCCGAGCAGTTTTACCTTTGGTAATGAAGCTGTCCATACTGAAACCTATGATCTGGAGGGTGCTAAAAATATTCTGGAGGCTGCCGGCTGGATAGATACAGATGGTGATGGCATCCGCGAAAAAGAGGGGAAAAAGCTGGTGATTCGCTGGCTCACCTACCCGAGTCGCCAGGAGCTGCCTCTGCTTGCCGAATCCGTACAGGCAACGCTGAAGAAAATCGGGATATCTGTGGAAATCAACAGTACGGCTGATCATAACAGCATAAGAGTCAATCCGGCTGCATGGGATGTCTATGCAAGCGCTATGGTCACAGCACCTACCGGCGACCCGGAGTATTTCTTTACTTACTGCAGCCTTGACAAATCTTCAACCAATAACGGAAAATACCATAGCGATAAACTTGAGCAGCTTGCGCAGGAAATGTCACAAACCTTTGATAAAGAAAAGCGCGAAAAGCTTGCGATTGAAATGCAGCAGACAATTTTGGACGACAATGCCTATGTATTCGCCTCCCATCTGCGTATGAGCATGATTGCAAAATCCAAGGTTACCGGACTTGTGGCCCATCCCTGTGATTTTTATGAAATTACTGCGGACCTGGATATCAACTAAATCAATTTCCCGTCTGTCGCAAAGGAGGCAAGCATGGAAGCACTCATGACTTATAATTCAGTGGATATTTGCTATAATGAGAATCCCGTTGTGCAGAGTGTCAGCTTTACTTTGCAGCCGGGTGAGATTTTAGGTATAGTTGGCGAGTCAGGAAGCGGCAAAAGCACGATCATAAAAGCCGCAATGGGTCTTTTGGGACAAAGCGGCATGGTGACAAGAGGCGATATTTGGTTTCAGGGGAAAAATCTGCCAGATTTGGGAGCGCAAGAGCTGCGAGAAATTTGCGGTAGAAAGATAGGCATGATTTTTCAGGATTCCGGTGCTTCCTTGTGTCCTGTTCGTACAATCGGCAGTCAAATTTATGAAAGCATGAACGCTCATGCGAGGATAACAAGGAAAGAAGCAAACGAAAGAGCGTTGGCGCTGTTCCATAAACTCAACTTTAAGGATGGACAGCGAATATTAAATTGTTATTCGTTTGAACTATCAGGCGGCATGAACCAACGTGTGGGCATTGCAATGGCAATGCTGTTGAACCCAGCTGTCCTATTGGCGGATGAACCAACCAGCGCGCTGGATGTATCTGTGCAAAAACAGGTTGTACAGGAAATGCTGTTTTTGCGCAGGCTGTACGGCACTGCAATTATTCTTGTAACACATAATATTGAAGTGATTTCGGCTATGGCAGATTCCATTATTGTGCTGAAAAACGGCCGCATCATGGAATACGGAGCAGCCCGGCAAGTACTGAATGAATCTCAGAGCGAATATACAAAGGCTTTACTTGCATCTGTACCAAGGCTGCGGAGGAATTGAATGGAACCTTTACTAGAAGTGAGAAATATTACAAAGATATTTCGACGACATGGACAGACCGATTACATTGCGATTGACGAAGTCAGCTTCAGCTTGTATTCAGGAGAAACTTTGGGAATTGTCGGAGAGTCCGGCTCAGGTAAAAGCACAACAGCGGGAATGATTATAAGACTGATTGACGCTACTAGCGGGCAAATTTATCTTCAAGGCAAAGATATTACCCGTATAAAGGGGCGAGAGTTGCGTGACATTTATCGCGATCTTCAAATGGTGTTCCAATCTCCAACCGGATCCTTTGATCCGCGCCGTACATTGGGGGACGGTATTGGCGAGAGTCTCCGAAACAGGGGTCTATCACGCAAAGAAACAAAAGCGAGAGTGGAGACGCTGCTTGAGCAATGCGGTCTGCCAGCGGATTATGCAAAGCGATATCCGCACGAGGTCAGCGGCGGTCAATGCCAGAGAGCCGCAATCGCCCGCGCGCTTGCAATACAGCCCAAGATTCTAATCTGCGATGAAGCTACAAGCGCACTTGATGTAACTGTTCAGACGCAAATCATTACACTCTTGAAGACACTGCAAAAGGGACAGGGTATGTCATACTTGTTCATTTGCCATAATTTAGCGCTTGTCCAGCTTTTTTGCGACCGAGTGATCGTTATGTATAAAGGCAGCATTATGGAAATCGGAGAAACAGCGAAAGTTATAGATGCGCCTAGGCATCCCTATACAAAAATGCTGTTATCGTGTCTTTTAACCGATTCATTAGAAGTGGAAGACAATGTGTCAAACCTGCAGGATGATCTTGAATATCATAATACCGGCTGCAAGTTTTATCTGTCATGTCCCGACCGTAAGGATATGTGCAAAAGTACAAAGCCAGAACTGATTCAAAGGGATGGATACGGAGTAGCTTGTCATTTATATACTTAGGGGCTATACAAGAGGCTCAAGGGCTGTGGAGAAACTGGAAGATCCTATTTCGTTCAAAATAGTAATAAATCTATTGAAGAGAACGTACTTCTATACTTATAAAAAGTCAGTCCGGTATAAAGAAGAAGGAACGGGAATATATTGCTACCAATCTACAATAAGCATAAAAAAATCGGAGCATTTACGCTCCGATTTTTTTATTTTCTATTTTAGTTAACTTGTGGCTCGCTTTTGGGTACTATGTGTTACTTCCGCGAGATTATGCCCTTTTTTCGCTTGGTAATACATCGGATTATTAAGGAGTTGATGAACATGTTGATTAAAATCCATCAAGGCGGTAGGCGAGGGTTGATTAATCTCTTTGAAAGTAAAAGTAATTTTAGGCATTTAATAAAAACCTCCTGAATTTTTGAAGTATCATAGGGACATTAATCATTACTCCCCAGAGAACGTACGATCTAGAAGATGACAGTGACGAAATGACAATGGCATTAAATCCTTTGTTTCCAAAGAAGAATATAAACTAATCAAAAAGCGATTGCGGGATGGGAAGATCAACGGAGCTAGAAAAGGGATGTGGACAAGCGGTCAGCCATCGTTCCCCTATTACTATGATTGATTGAACAAACGCATTTTGGTGGATGAAAGCAAACGGTATTACTATCGGGAAATGGTTGAACGCTTTATTAATGGCTCTGGTTTAACGGAAATTGCAGACTGGTTAACGGAGCATTTGCCCAGGCAGCGAAAAATACAATGGGAAAACAGAAAAAATGGTCCCTAGTTGTTGTGAAGCGAATTTTAAGTAGTGAAGTGCACCTCGGTTATGTGATTTTTGGTAAGCATAAAAGGAAAAGGGGGCTTAGACAGGTAGTACCGCAAGAGCAATGGATAAAGAGCAAAGAGAAGCATGAGCCATTAAAGACAGAAGAAGAACATAGAAAAATTATGGCACGCTTGGCATTGTCAAAAGAGCAAAATACAAAGAATCGAGAAGTATTGCCATTATCTGGTATGCTGTATTGTGAGCAGTGTGGTTCCCGGATGATAATTAAGACGGTAGTATATAAAAACGGCAAGAAATGCTGGTGTGCGTATTGTTCTGGGCGGCAAGGAGATAAAAGCTGTGATCAAAAAAGCAGTGTTTTGAATGAAGACTTCTTTTCTGGGTTGTATCAACAGGTGGTGCACGTTGATGATAATATTCAATGGCAGATGCATGAGCAAAACAGAGCATTAACGAAATATAAGCAATTATTAGCGGTTAAAGAAAAAGAGCTAGAAAGGCATAAGCAAGCTATTGATCGGCTATACGAAATGTGGGAAGAGGATAATATTGATAAGAGTTCCTTTATTGAACGTAAAAAGGTACGGGATGAGCAGATTCAAGCTTTAAAGAAGCAAGTTGATAATTTGAAGCTGGTTATTCAGGAACAAAAAGATATGCCTTCGATAGATAAGTTGAGGCAGCAGATAAAAGTATTAAAAGAGAGATGGCGTTATATAGAGAGTGTGCAAGAGCGGAATAGGTTGTTGAAGCGGATTGTAGGTAAGATTACGTATCACCGGGAAGCTAATAATGTGTACTTGGGGATTCAATATAATTGAGTTTAATGAATAGAGTAGAATGGTAGCTAATTTCAAAAGCATACTTGCTAATAGGCGTTAGGTATAATCTGATCGGTACAAACAAAGTGGTGTGGCAAAAAGTTGACAAAAAAGGAACTTCCTATTTGTCCTCCTTAGTAATTTTAGTAGGTTAATAATATTGAGACTCCTGCTGTACTTTGTATAAATATGGCAGGAGTTTATACTTTATAAGCAAATTAGCTATAATTATAGGTCCGCCATATTGATGTGTTAGTTAGAGTGCAAAGTGTCGCAAATGCTTTTTTCCTTTCTCATGTTCCGATATCTTTTAAAGCAGAGGGAGATTTATGGATATGATTAAGCCAGATTGGAATAAATTTAAAGCAAAATTTAGTGACAATCCTCAAAATAACTTTGAATGGTTCTGTTATCTATTATTTTGCCAAGAATATAATAAACCTTATGGTATTTTCCGTTTCAAAAATCAATCAGGAATAGAAACTAATCCTATTATAAAAGATAATGATATCGTTGGTTGGCAGGCCAAATTTTATGAAACTACATTGTCAGATCATAAAAATGACTTAATTGATACTGTTGAGAGAAGTAAAAGAGACTATTCAAATCTTACAAAGATTATTTTATATACTAATCAGGAATGGGGACAAGGGAAAAAGCAGAATGAGCCACAAGCTAAAATCGAAATAGAACAAAAGGCTAATAAAGTTAATATAGAGATTGAATGGAGAACTGCAAGTTTCTTTGAATCATCGTTTGTTGCAATTAACAATAATAATATAGCACAGTACTTTTTTAGTTTTGAAAAAAGTATTATTCATCTTCTTGCGGAAAAACAAGCGCATACTGAATCAATATTATATGAAATTCAAACAAACATAGAATTTAATAATCAAAGATTAGAAATTGATAGGAATACAACGTTAAAAAATATTCAAGAAAAACTTAATTACAAACAGATATTAATAATAAGCGGCCTTGGAGGAGTTGGCAAAACAGCAGTAATAAAAAGGCTATATACGCAAATTAAAGGAAAAGTACCTTTTTATGTTTTTAAAGCTAGTGAATTTGAAATAAATAATGTAGAACAGTTGTTTAACGAGTTTGGTTTAAAGAAATTTATCGAAGCACATAAAGATGAAGAAAACAAAATTATTGTAATTGACTCTGCTGAAAAGTTATTAGACATTCAAAATACCGATCCAATTAAGGAATTTTTGTATGCTTTTATACAAAATAACTGGAAAATAGTTTTTACTACAAGAAATAATTATTTAGAAGATTTAAACTACCAATTTATAGAGATACATAAAATAGTTCCGTTTAATTTAGATATACAAAATCTTTATCAAGATGAACTGAAAAAAATAGCTCAAGATTATAATTTTTTATTACCAAATGATTTTAAATTATTAGAACTTATTAAAAATCCTTTCTATTTAAATGAATTTTTAAAGCATTATAAAGAAGAAGAAAAATTGGATTATTTATCTTTCAAGAAAAAATTATGGAATAACATAATTAAAAAAGGTAAACCAGAAAGAGAACAGTGCTTTTTAAAAATTGCATTTCAAAGAGCAAGTCAAGGCCAATTTTTCGTAATATCTAATTTCAATCATCAAATTTTAAATCAATTAGTTAAAGATGGAATTTTAGGTTATGAAGTAGCAGGATATTTTATTACTCATGATATTTATGAAGAATGGGCACTAGAAAACATAATTGAAGCTAAATTTATAAACAAGAGTAATAATAAAGACTTTTTTGAAGAAATTGGAGAGTCCTTAGCTATTCGTAGAAGTTTCCGTAATTGGTTATCTGAACATCTTTTATTAAATAGTAAATCTATAAAGCAATTTATTGAAGAGATTATTCAAGATGACAATATTAACTTTTTTTGGAAGGATGAAATTTTAATTTCTGTATTGCTTTCTGAGTACTCTGAAGTGTTTTTTGAATTATTTAAAGAAAAAATTCTTGAAACTGATTATAAATTAATGAAAAAAATTGCTTTTTTGCTAAGAATAGCTTGTAAAGAAATTGATAACCTTTTTTATAAGCAATTAGGAATAGATGATTTAAATTTGGCATCGATAGAATATTTCTTGACTAAGCCTAAAGGAAAAGGATGGCAAAGCTTCATTAAATTTGTTTACAATAATTTAGATACAATCAAAATGAAAAATTTATATTTTATTTTACCAATAATTTATGATTGGAATAAAAAAAATAAAAATGGTGAAACAGTTAGAATTTCAAGTTTAATCGCTTTAAAATACTATGAATGGGTTTTAAAAGAAAAGATTTACTTTTCTCACAGGGATCAAAACAAAGAAAATCTCTTTCAGACCATTTTGTATGGATCCTCTGAAATAAAGGTAGAACTTAGTGCAATTTTTGGTCAAATATTAGAAAACCATTGGAATAAACATAATGATCCCTATTATGATTTAGTAGAAGTTATTTTAACGAAGACAGGCGATAATATAGAGCTTATTAAAGTTTTACCTGATCATATTTTAAAACTTGCAGAACTATATTGGTTGCGTACTTGCAATAAAGATTTTTATTATAATTCTGGAGCAGGTATCGAAAAATATTTTGGCTTAGTAGATAATGATATGGATTACTTTCCTGCTAGCGCATATCAAACGCCTATCTACTGGTTGCTTCAAACTGCTCAGAAAAAAACAATAGAGTTTTTTCTATCTTTTACCAATAAAACTGTCAAAAATTATTTTGAGTCTGATATGGGAAGATCCGAAATTGACGAAATAGATGTTTATATTAGTGATGAGAAAACTAAGAAGCAATATATTTGCAATAGACTTTGGAATACATATAGAGGTACACAAGGCTCCCCCTATGTGTTAGAGTCAATGCACATGGCAATAGAGAAATTCTTTATCGAAAGAGCAAAAAATACTGAGGCGGAAGTATTAGAATACTGGTTATTCTATATGCTTGAAAATACGATGTCAGCTTCTATTACAGCTATAGTCGTAAGCGTAGTATTGGCGTATCCAGAAAAAACATTTAATGTTGCAGCGGTATTGTTTCAGACAAAAGAATTTTTTTCTTACGATACTAGTAGAATGATTTTAGATCAGACAGCCAAAACTAATTTTTCTTTCGGATATGGTCTAAATTATGAACATAAGATACATCAAGATGAAAGAATTAAAACTTGTGATGATAAACATAGACAACAGGCTTTAGAAAATGTAGCTCTGAGCTATCAATTTTTTAGAAGTGAAGGAATCAGCGCAGAAGAAGCTGAAAAAAGACAACAAATTATTTGGAGTATTTTTGATAAATATTATAGAGAATTACCAGATGCATCTAATGAAACGGAATCTGATAAAACATGGAGACTCTATCTAGCAAGAATGGATAGAAGAAAAATGAGGCCTACGACTGAAAAAAAAGATGGACAAATTCTTATAAACTTTAACCCAGAAATTGATACCGAGCTGAAAGAGTATAGTGAGGAATCGATAAAAAAAAGCACTGAATATATGAAATACGCTTCATTAAGTTTATGGGCTGATTATAAGATGAGAAATGATGAGCGGTACAAACAATATGAGAATTACGAAAATAATTTTGAATTAGTTTTGCAAGAAGTAAAAGAAATTATTGAATGCATTAAGAATAACGAAAGTGAAAAGTTTTATATTTTTAACAATGCAGTCCCTGGTAATGTTTGTTCTGTATTAATAAGGGAGTATTTAGGGAGCCTATCGAAAGAAGAAAAAGTATTTTGTAAAGACATTATATTGGGAGTAGCTTCTTCATCTTTTAGAGAGAATTATACATATCAAATATATGATAGTGTAGAATCAGCAATTTCTGTTCTACCAATTTTATTAAAGGAATTCCCAGAAGAAAAGGAAGCTATAAAAGTAATTTTACTGTTAACTTTATTTGATCACCATAGTATTGGTTCGTATTGTGATTTTGCAGATTATGCAAAGAAGGCAATACTTAATTTGTGGGAGATTAGCTTCGAAGATTCTCAGTCTTTACTTTTGGGATATTTATTGTTAAAACCTGAATATGAAAAATTTAGGTTAGAATTACGCCAGCAAAATATAGGGAAAAATAATTATCAAGAAAATCAAGTCATAAAAATATTTCTAAAAAGAAAGAAAAGTGACCTTGATAAAGTAATTAATAACCAAATGTTAAAAATAAATTTGAAGACAAGTGATATAGAAAACTTAAATTTATATATTCTAAAAATGGCTTTTCAGTTGTTACCGCTAAAAGTTGAGAGAATAGAACATAAAGAATTATGCCGAAATATAATTTCAGTATTTGCGAAAAAAACTCTATCAAATGATAGAAAAGATAAAGTTAAATATAAAATCCGACATGACTTTTTAGAAAAATTAGCATATACTTGTTTAAATTGTTCTCAAATAGATACTCTAAGTTACTTAAAACCATTTTTAGACGGATTTAATAGGTCTGAGTCTATAGCAGAAATGTTTGAAAAGTTTATCTCTGCAGAAGATAAGTTGGCTACTTATGATCATTTTTGGTATGTATGGAATTTATTCTATGAAAAAGTAGTTGAACTGTGCAAAGACGGTGAAAAATATTGGTGTATAGAGAAAATTATAAGAAGTTACCTTTTTGCAGAGACATTTTGGAGTGAGAGAAGTATACAATGGCATCCTCTTAAAGAAAGAAATAAAATATTTTTTAAAAAAGTAACAGAAAATATGGGATATTGCCCTTCTGTCTTGTTTTCAATTTCAAAGTTATTAAACAACATCGGAAATTCTTATTTAAATGACGGAATTTTATGGCTTTCTAATATGTTGAGTAATAATGGGAATTTATGGGCAGATAAATTGGAAGAAGATACAATTTATTATTTAGAAAGACTTGCGAAGAAATATATATTTTTAAATCGCGAGAGAATAAAAAAGAGCAAGCAACTAAGAGAACAAGTATTAGTTATTTTAGATTTTCTAATAAGCAAAGGCTCTGTTACAGGATATTTATTGAGAGAGAATATCCTTTAACATGAGGAGTTATGGTTGTTTGTTATTGAGGTTATTAGTTGCAAGTAGTAGTCCAAAATGATTTTAACAATGTGAGGTTTATCTAATGACTAAAGTAGCAGCCGTCAAAGCTGATTCCTACGACCAACAAACAGTCGGACAAGCTATAACAGACTTACTCGCCCATTTAGGCGGCATATCGCAGTTTATCCAGCCTGGTGATAGAGTATTAGTGAAGCCAAACATGCTGGAAGCGGTGGAAAAAGGTCTCTGTGTAACTACCGATCCAGAAG
>JAEYSJ010000094.1 GCA_023434855.1 Bacillota bacterium
CTATCAAGCCATATTAGAAAAGCTCGATCGCGATCAGGATTTCTGGCTCTTGCCATACTACATATCACCCACCTCCACTATAAGTCATCACGCTGGAGCTCAATATCTAATTCAATCAGCTTTTTTAAATCATCGACGCTGTTAATTTCAATGGCGCCCCTTTGAAAGTCGCTAACCCATTTTGCAATCCCGGCCTGTACTATTTTGCGGTACTTTGCCTTTGAATCTGTAATTCCTTCGATAATTGCAGCTTGATGCTGTAAGAGTAAGCTTTCATGATTAGAAATAGAACATTTGTTCGTTTTATTGATTGCCGACACCCCCATCCATGGGTTAAAATGGAAATGAGATAGTAGCCTCCATAATCTGTGGCCACAGTATTGCCTACTATCTCCCTCCGGAGGTGTCCGGAATGGGGTGGACGTTAGCGCGTCCTCCCCAGATTCTATTAACTGGCCTTTATTCACTGCAAGAGAAACTTTTAATGTTAGAGAGGTACTTCAAATGCCAACCGTCAAATTTCACGGACTAAATGAAATCGATGATTCACTATTAGCTTACGCAGTTATCGTTAGCCAACATCAAGGCAAGTGGGTATACTGCAAGCATAAACAGCGTGCAACATGGGAAATCCCTGGCGGCAGAAGGGAATCTGGAGAGCAGATCTTAGAGACCGCAACCCGTGAACTTTACGAAGAAACAGGCGCTTCAAATTTTAAACTTACTCCAATTTGCGCCTATTCAGTTCTAAAAGATGCTGTAAGTTACGGCCTACTCTGCTTTGCGGATATTAAAGAGTTAGGAAAGCTTCCAGAAAGTGAAATAGAATGTATTCAGCTTTTTGATGATGAACCAACTTCACTTACATATCCTGAAATTCAACCAAAACTAATGCAATATATCCAGCATTACAAAATTACGCCATAGTCACAGCACCTTCTTTTGCCGGTTTATTAGAAACCGCAGCTTTCTGACCAGTAAACTCTTCCCACCTGCGAATTATCACATCGCAATACACCGGATCCAGCTCCATAGAGAGGCACTTCCGCCCGGTCTGCTCGGCTGCCATCAACGTGCTTCCGGATCCACCGAAGAAGTCGGCCACAATATCGCCTGACCGAGTGGAGTTTTGTATCGCCCTGGCACAAAGCCCGATTGGCTTCATTGTCGGATGCTCACCATTGCGAACCGGCTTTTCAAATCGCCAAACCGTGGACAAGCTATCATCCCCGGCTTGCAGCACTTCAAACGATGGCACACGCAAAGTCACAGTCTGAATACCGGCCGTAAATGTTAGCAGCGCCCCATCGTCATCTTCTCTGACGATAATGGGCGCTGCTTCTTCTATAACGGTCCCCTGTTTTCTGCCACCGAAAAACTTATGTGCTGCACCCGGCTTCCATCCGTACAGAATAGGCTCATGCTGCCATTGATAATCCTGCCGGCCAAGCACAAACTGATTCTTAGCCCATATCAGGCACTGCTTTAGTAGCCAACCGGTCTCCTGCAACGCACCCCGGAAGTTACTGCCCTCAGAGTCAGCATGGCAAACATAGATCGCCCCACCAGGCTCTGTCACGTCATACATTGAAGCAAAGGCATCGTGCAGAAACTGGTTGAACTGGCTGGCCGACATATTATCATTCTTTATCGTCAACTTATCACCGGTACCGCCCTGGTAGTTCACATTGTATGGTGGATCGGTGAATACCATTGCTGCCAGCTTTCCATCCATCAGCTTTTCTACATCACTGCGGACCGTAGCATCACCACACATGAGCCGGTGCCGGCCGAGCTGCCAAACATCACCCGGCTTGGTCATGAGCTCACTTATTTCTGAGGCTGCTGCAGCTGGATCAAAATTATCTTCACGAACCTCAGTAGTGTTGAAATCAGCTATGAGATTGTCTATTTGCTTATCCGAGAAACCAGTTAAACTGACATCAAAATCACTGGTATTAAGCTCAGCCATTAAGCTGGCTAATAGTGAATCATCTATTTGAGACAATTCAGCAATCCGGTTATCGGCAATCAGATCAGCCCACTCCTCAGCTTCTGTGGCATATTCCTGCCGATCTACCGGCACACGGCTGACTCCTAACAGTTGGGCCGCCAATAGCCGGCCATGTCCACGAACGATAAAACCAGAGCGTGTGCTTACCGTAATTGGTGCACGCCAGCCCTGGTTTTTGATTATCTTAGCTAGTAATTCAATTTGCTTATCAGAGTGTTGATTAGGATTACGTGGGTTGGGTACTAATGCTGTTATATCAACCAGTTCATCATGAGAGCAATGAACCGGAATATCCTTTTCTTGAGCCATTAACTCACCTCATCTTGTCCTTGTCCGCATGTTCTGCAGACTACCGTTTTTTCTCTCCATTGGAGGCACTTGCAACTTCATGCCGCCAGCACTTGTGATATAGCCGTCGCATTTACCTTTGCCCCAATTTACTAAATTAGCTGTGCAGCCCTTGCTACTTTGGTTTAGGCAGTCTGACCGACTGCAAATAATTACCGGCATGGCGATCACCTCCTGGATTTAGGCATGAAAAAACCGCCCATAGGACGGTTTGATGTACTTAACATGATCTATTCCGATTTTTCAATTGTATTTAGCCTGGCCTTGGCTCTTCTATACAAGACAAATATAAACAAAACAACATCAACAACTAAAACTATTGGATAAAGAAAAACTCCATAGTTGATGTGTGCCATCTGCCATGTACTCGAACTAAACTTTCCATTTAGGTCCATAATTACCTTAGCTTTTAAATCTGCTAATGAGGGAATATCCGAGGATATTTGAATAATAAATTTGTAATCTCCCTCTGGTAGGATGATATTATCAATTTTAACTGCTACGTAATCACGAGCTCCTGCAGATTGATTACGTGCAATAATATTTTTCTTGCTAACAAGCCTATTATCAGGAAGAGAATAGATCTGTAATGATACAGGAATAGGTGTTCCTACATTTTCTCGACCTACCGCTCTTCCGCCTCCAATAGCATTAAATAGTTTTTCTGCCTCGTCACTCAGCTGGAAGCTAAAATAGTATCCTCCTTTTTCTTTTATCTGTATATCACATTGAGACCCAAACCGCCCATTTACATCAAATACTACTCTTGATGTTTTTATTATCTCACTTTTAGTTTCTTTTTCACCGTTACGCCATACACCACCTGCAATTTCTAATTGGCCTGTAACCGTCTTAGAAAATGGTAAACTTTCCAATGATTTAGTGGCTATCCTATAGCTTCCTGGTAATAAATCAATTGTAGTAAAAAGATTAGCTTCAATGCGTTCACCTAATGATACCCATCCCCCCTCACTAAGGTACGAAACCTTTTTATTGAAAATTAAATTCATATCAGGTAAAGAGTAAACATTTACTTCCAGCGGTATCGGCTTTATTGGTGGAGTATTGCCACCATTACCTATTAAATACGCGACTTGCCCTACCGTATCCGCATTTCTTTCAACATGAAATTCCAAGCTATAGGTTTCAGAAAAGGGTACGTTTACGCTTGTTTCTATAATCCCTGGTGGAGAAAAAGTGATAGGTGCATCAATCAACACTTTTGTATAATGATCTCGAAATGAAGGAAAAAACCATGTATACACAAGAAGGAAAAACAATACCCATTCCCAGATTGTAAACTTAAATCTTAGCATGCTATTTTCTCCAAGTCGCTTTTATTTCGCATCAAATAAGTTTTCATTATCTCAGCCATTCTCGAAATGGGAATAAAATCCTGCTAATTTTGGGGAGATTGAATTCTCTCTGGGATTTAGGCATGAAAAAAGAGCCCTTCGGCTCTAAATTAGACTTATTTTTCAATCCTAAAAAATTCGCCTATGGATTACTTATAATACCGCTCCCATACGAAAGGCCCTGTTAAACACATTAAAATTATTATACACACGATACACACTATAAGCTGAATATGCGTCGTTCTCCTTTTAATAGGGTCAAAGTCCGGTCGCATGCTTATTTGATAGCCTCCTACAAACAGGGTTAAAAAAAGCCCTAGTACCGCTGGTGCCGTTGCCATTCCAATATAATGCTCATATTCTGAATAAAGACCAGTACCATCAATAAAACTACTTGCTATTACAAGAATAGACGTAAACAGGCTAATAGTCCACGAGACTTTCCACATAAAAGGAACCGGAGGCGTATTCTTCCGTGGCCAAATTGCATATTTTAATAATACAGCTATCCCTGCAAATCCCCAAACAAACCAAAAAAACCAAGGAAGCGAAGTTGTTAAATAATACATTATTACACCCTACTTATATTGGAATTCCAAAATTATTTCTTTTGTAGTGAAAATGCCGGCTCTTTAACAGAGTAGCTTCTACTTTTCACGCTATCATCTTAACACAGCTAAAGTCAAAAAAATGTAGTCATTTTATTTCCGTATAAATCGTGCATTCCTTTTGTTGAGCAAAGCTGCCACGCCACTAGTGATGCTTATTGTGATCACTTAGACGGAGGTACTGACTGGTTCATTTTTACATATAAATTCGATCCATCAAGATCTTTAAACACTGAGTAGCTTACAAAGAATACCCCTTCATCTTTCTTAAAACTAATATATAATTTCTCATTTGGTTCTTTCTCCGTTGCCTTTATTAACTCTTCTTGGACAATAGTCCATCCATTTTTTTGTGCCTGTTCTAAATAAAAAGTGCGTACTTCACTAGAATTTTTATCAGTTGCATACTTCGCGTACATACTAATTAATTTAGTATGAGAACGAAAATAAGGGTTAATCATTGATATTTCCTTGGCACCAGGAAATAGTTCGATTCTGCTCCATTCATTTTTTAAATTTTTCGTAGGTTTCTCATTTGGATGCTCCTGAGGCGACGATGCCAGCCCACAAATGACCATAAGTATAATTACGCCCCATATTGAAATCTTCAATATCGACTTAAAACATCCTGTTGACGAGTTGTTTTGAGACTGCATGATTGTTCCCTCGCACATATTAAAATAGGGATTATAACAGTTTTCTCGTTCGACAAAAGGAAACAATTTCCTGCAATAGCAAAGACCGCCGATAAGGGCGGTCCTTTTCTCTACTACAAGACCACCCTGCTGGCGGTCTCAGCCTCCTTAGCCTTTGTAAAGGTAATGCCCACCGATCACTAGGTAAGATTGAGTTGGCAAAACAACTTAGCGACATACAAAGACAAACATTGGCTTGATTACACTGGGGTATGTGCCATCATCTCCTGACATAAGTTTAAAAACGGCATCCTCCGGACATATGCGTCCAGTAACGCCGTTAAAACTTGATCTATTTTGCTTACAAGTGGGCTAAAATTGACAGGACTCACAACTTAAGATTAACCGTTATTTGGACTTTCATTAATCATTTCGCCTTGTTCAATTACATATTTCCCTTTAACAAAGCTTATTGGCAACTTAATTTTTGATGGAATCGATATATATTCTTGACGAGCCGGGGTAAATCTAAACTTTCTAACTGATTCCATTACTGCATCATCAAGAGCGCTATCACCAGAACCATCAAGTATTTGCACATCTTTATCTACACGCCCTTCTATCGTGATAGGAACTAACACTGTAAGCGATATAGTTTGATCTGAATACTTTTCCATAATGTTTTCCGGTACATTCATGTAAGCTATAAGGATTTTGGGGCTTAATTGAGCTGAAGCATCTATATATTCCTTAGCAAAAACCATTGTATGCATCCCTATAACTAAACAAATCAAAATAAAAACCGTCAATAATCGAAGTTTCATTGTAGTCACATCCCTTTTCTTAGAATGGCCATTAATACGACAATTAGGGAAAACATTCCTGCAAAATAAAAAAACCGCTCCGTTGGCGGTCTTTCGCTATTTTATCAGGTATTTCTAATCAGCTCACAAATTCGTCGGAACAAACGGTATAAGTATTGACTGCCCTTCAAAGTAATTGCCACTGGAATAAACACCAAAGCACCTAGGCCCAATGTTCTGCTTAAGTACCATGTAAAGATATCAACTTGAGTATACTTGCCATTATCAGAAACAAAGTATTCTCCCTCTTTAACGAAACCGCTTAAAGCATCTCCACCAATGACTATGCTCATAATCATAAATAAGAGAAAGTTTGCAAATGCAATGTATACGATACGATCAATGATTTGAATTGGCTTCATTAGTTTTTCCTCAAAAAATTCCAACTACTTCTACATATGAGAAAGTACCGTGACCACGTAACTTTATTTTATTTTAATTTTTCTTTAACGAATTAACCGCGTGATCTAGATGACCATAAACCACTAATGCCAGCAAATAATAATCATTAGCTTGTTTTTCATTAATGTATCCTACACTATCGTTAGCAATTAAATTTTTTAGTTTTTCTAACTCCTGCATAACTGAAGTAATTGATACTGGTGCAAATCCATCATTCACTAATTTAGCTGCGACTGTATGATAATTATAAGGTTTATATCCTTTTATCAGAGGACCATCTATTCCATATAATTTAGCAATATCGGCTATTTGACTTTCAATGATTTCCCATGCCTTCAAAATTCGTTTTCTAGGCGGCAGTGCTTCTAGCTTTAAAAATTCTGATTCCTGCTTAACATCATTTTTCAAAGCTGCATTCTTAGCGTCATCAAGGGTTGAATCAACTAACAGTTTATCATATTGGAACTTTTTAAACGAAGTAATCCAATCCACCAATTTGCATATTTGTTTTTTGAAAATATATGCTAAAACAAGCGCGGTTATCGGCCATGTTACTGCTTTTGATAATTCTGAAATAACCGTCATATACTCTATAATAAACACATCCTACAAACTTTTTTAACATCTTCGACAAAAGGAAACAATTTCCTTCAATACAAAAAGACCGCCCCCGCTGGCGGCCTATCCTATTTGATTAAAGAATTCTAAGTATAGATTTTATAGAAGCAATATTTTAGCTATTTTCATCCAGAAATTTCTAATTACATATGGAACTTGTTGTAGCATTCAACCAATATATGGTATAATATTTTTGTACAAACACTATATATTGTACAGAAAAGAGGTGAAAAGTATGGCAAAGAATACGGGTGATGGTTTTCGTAGGGGTGCAGTTGATAATCGCAGTCAATTTCAAACACCAAATGGTAATTGGGCAAAAAGAGATACCGCTACTGGCCTAATTATGGATCAAAAGACCAGTAGTGATAGCCCATTTAAAGGAGTTCGTAAAGAAAAATAGTCCTTCAAAAAGTCGCCCTGTCCGGCGACTTTTTTCTTTTCTTACTTTATCATAATACCACAGCCAAAGTCAAAAAAATGTCTAGCTTTTGTCGGCTTTCACATCGCCTCCAACGCAGCCACCCCAAACAAAGACACAGCGAACTTCTTCATCGCCCTATTCTTTATCTCATATACTGATTTCCTCGACGTCTGGCTATACCCTATCTCCTCCGCAATCGCTTCCTTGTCCAGCTTATCGACGTACCACATCACCAGCACATCCCGGTACCGCTCGCAGCCTGGATCTACGCATATCACGCTTAGCGATTCTTCCACCTTATCTATCTCAACCTGCGTCCGCTCGCGCATCTCCTGCCACTTCTGCAGCTGATATATCTGGTTAATCGTATTGACCGGCTTTGACGCTCTAACGCCAGTCACATCCATATTCACGGCGCTGGCGTCTCTGGGTGCACCTTGCCAAGTCAGTTTGACAATCATTCGGTCAGCATGGAGAATACTTTGTTGCAGTTCTCGGTAGTATCGTAAATAGTTTTCGGCTTCTCTGATATAGTTCATGCTAATCCCTCCCGACAATGGGTTATAGGGCGGTCTATGCCGCCCTTTTTCTATTTTTCTCTATAAAGTTGATAAAGAGGCAAAGAGATCACCTTGATTGATGTATATACATAGCAAATATTGGCTATATTATTACTGGAGTGCGCAACTCCCTAAGCCAGAGCGACTGCATCAGCAGAGTTCTGGCTTTTTACTGTTCCCACTCCCAAAGCCGCTGCCGGCCCTTTGCTGGTACTGGCTCAATCCGCCGCACATTAGCTAATATCCAAGCATAGCGACCTGCCTCAAAGTGGCCAAACGCAATCTCATCGTCCCCGTACATCTCTCTCCATGCAGCTATCCTCTCATTGGTCATTTCCACACAATCTACCAGCTCAGCTATAGCGATCACCTTTCCGAACGGCGTGTCTTCATTCCACAATGCCTTCTCCATTCTCGGAGTAAAGAAATCCATACTCGGCACGGTCCGCCCCGCGTAAATAGCCAGCGGCCCCCGGTATTTCGTTGACCAGCTTCTTGTCTCTATCTTCTTGGCACCGCAGGCAATAAGGCTTGCCCACGGCTGTAATATGGTTATGGCTTTCATATCTGTGCACCGCCCTTGAACAATATGGTAACATTTAGCAAATTAATATATAATTAAAATTAGTACTTTATTGTTCTACCTCTTCAGAATCAAATTGAAAAGGAGGACGAAGCCCGTGAAATCACTCTTAAAGGCTATTTTTATATCCGCATTACTGTTCTGCTTACCATACGGCGCTATTGCAGCTGATGAGGATATACTGACAAGGACTTCGACTAGTCAAATATACAATAATCAAGCCTTTAACCTTCGCGTAGAATTCCCTCTATCCTGGCGGATCTCAACTTATGCATTCTCAAGGCCCGGTCATCTCCAGTTCTCAGCTAATTCGCCCACTTCTTTCCCGTTTATCGGTTTTGTTATTGGCCCACCTAAGGAATCCAAACCGGCTGCGCCATCACAACCTCCTCAAGATGAGGTAAAAAAAGAAGGTGGATTTGAGGTAACAACAGAGGCAGAAGACGAAGTAATAATTAGTAGGTATAAAGCAAAAATGACCTTAAGTCGCCTTAACGATCACAAGAGAATGGATATCTATACTCTTACCTACACTATTACAACTGATACCTACTACTATGTAATTGTCATGCAAGGACATTATAAGGCGTATGATAAAGATCGCATTGTATTTGACCAAGTAATTAATACTTTGCAAATATCGCCTGAACTTCCCGCACAAAACAAGGAGATATCGACAACTACACAACAGCCATCATTCGTTCGCCTTAATGTACATATTTTAAAAGATGGCTCTGTAGAAAGTGCATCTATACTCGAATCGTCAGGAGATGCGGCAATCGATGCTGCGGCAATAAAAGCGGTTAAAACGTGGAAACTCACGCCTGTTAAAGATAGCAATGGTGAGGCAATAGATGCTACTACAGTAGTTAAAATTAATTTAAATTACAAAGACTAATTGATTATTAATGTCTCAACCATTGTTGACTTGCCCACCCTGCTCAATCAAATACTGTAGCGCCTCTTCTGTGGCCGTCGCCAATTGCCTAAAAGCTTCCGCATCCCCACCTCGGTCGGGATGCTTTTCTTTTGCCAGTATTCGGTATCGGTCTTTCACCTCTTCGGCTCCAGCCGGTATCTGCTCAAATCCAAGGGTCCTAAAGCACGCTGGCACATCTATTGGTGGCGGCAGAAACCGGAGCCCGGCCACCCATGTACTGAGGTCATATATGCCGCGCTCCACCATACGCGCCAAGTCTTCCAGCGCCAATACAACCTGGGCGAAAGCATCAGAGCCATATGTCAGGTTAACACCGCGCGCCTTTGCCTTTGCAACAGAATGATCAAACCGGTACATTTCTCCCCGGTACCGAAATTGTATCCAGCAGCCGTGTCTATCGAAGTTGTAGTCGCACTCTTTCACGCTCAGACGCTCCATCACCCGGGCGAGTTTGGCCTCATAGCTGGGTGCATCGCCATATTGTTTCTTAGTCATGCTATTCGCTCTCCTCTATATCTGCTATGGCTTTTAATATAGGGTATATCTGGTATGGGTTTACAGCGTTTCCTAACGATCTAACACGGTCCACCCCTCCGGGAAGCCCATGTAGGCTTCGGCATAGTCTGGATTCAAATGTGTTAAATCTTCTTTCCGCTTCCTGAAACGACTGGCTAACTTGTCTGACCTGTAGGTAGGACTTCCCCAATACCGGCTGCGTGAAACCCCTTTTCATTCGCTGGCTGTCAGAGTTGGATACAATAAAGACTCTGTCTCTCTTGTTGTATGCCCCGACGGCACAAGCTGGAATAATAAACGATTGGCAGGTGTAACCGTCACTTTCCAAGTCAGATAGCACATCATCGAGGCCCAAGGATACATGACCAGCAACATTTTCACCAATAAACCAACGGGGCCGGATTTCTTGTATCCTTGCAAAGATGTACGGCCAGATTGCGCGGTCATCTTTTGAGCCTTTGCGCTCCCCAGAATTACTGTATGGCTGGCAAGGGTATCCTGCGGCCATAATGTCAACTCTTTTGATTCCTGCACGCTTCAAATCCCCCCCTGTTAAAGTCTTTATATCTGGGAATATTGGTACATCAGGCCAATGCTTTTTCAGTACCTTCTGGCAGAATGGGTTTATCTCCACAAAGCCAACTGTCTTTATTCCCGCCCAATCAGCAGCTAGGCTAATACCGCCAATCCCACTGCATATGTCTAGCATATGGAGCATATTAGCCCCTCCCACTATGCAAATAACTCCATCCCTAGCGCCTCTCTGCGCTGCCGGGCTTCATTTACTCGCTTTTCACCTATTGCTATATAGTCCGGGTTTAACTCACTGCCTAAGTAATTTCGCCGCAACTCGAATGCCGTTACTGCCGTGGTATAAGCCCCCATAAACGGGTCGTAAACTGTGCCGGCCTCCGGACATCCAGCCAAGATACAAGGCTTAATTAGCTCAGGCGGAAACGTGGCGAAATGTGCTTCCGGAAAGGGTCTGGTGGCAACTGTCCAAACAGTGCGCTTGTTGCGGCCTTCGCTTACTTCAATTTCACGATACTCTGCCGATGTTCGTCCTTCTCTATGAATGGTTCCGTGAGAACCTTTTTTTGTTTCCCATCCCCCTGGGATCTTTATAAGCTTATTGCCTACAGCAGAACGCCGTCCCGGTTTACCTTCCACATAACTACCTCCGCGAAAACCCCTTGCATCTTCCCAACTTGTTCGTTTCTCCCTAATGGCGCTAGCATTGTAATAATACTTTTCTGACTTGCTTAGTAAGAATATATACTCATGTGCCTTTGTTGGCCTGTCTGTTACGCTCTCAGGCATTGGATTAGGCTTTGACCATATTATATCTGACCGGAGATACCAGCCGTCCGCCTGTAGTGCAAGGGCTACTCGCCAAGGGATACCGACAAGGTCTTTGGGCTTTAAGTTTTCAGGCACCGGATAATATCCAGGCAACTTTCCGTAATTGCGATTGCTAAAGCTCTTTCTTTTGGGATCATCGGCAAACCCTTTACAACTTCCGGCATAACTATCTCCAAGGTTCAGCCAAAGCGTTCCGTCGTCTCGCAGTATCCTCCGAAACTCTCGAAATCCTGTAACGATTTTGCTTACATACTCTTCCGGTGTCGACTCTAGTCCAAGCTGCCCTGCCACGCCATAGTCACGAAGGCCCCAGTAAGGCGGGGATGTTACGCAGGTCTTGACGCACTTGTCCGGAAGCAGTTTCATGGCCTCTATCCAATCCATGTTATAAACATGATTTACTTTCAAAGTCTCACCCACTTTTATTTGAGTCGGTTTTCCTCTCATACGCGGCGCCGGCACAACGCCACATAACAACTCGCTTTTATTTCCCTGGTAATAATTTACATTTAATTTTGTAAAGCTCCTCGTCATCAAATTCTTTAATAAGATTGTCAGCAACTTAGAGGTTACTCATAAAGATAAACGAATACTTTGCTGTATTAAGTAAGGGAGGGATTAACTTGAAATTATACAAGTATATGCCTTGGCACCCGTTAAGCGAAACTAATTATGCAAAACTAAATCTCATAAACAATACTTTATATTTTAATTGCCCAGATAGCTTTAATGACCCTTTTGACACTCTCCCTTATGTTAATTCAGACCATACATACAAAGAGTTTCTTGATTATGGCACTAGAGCGGTAATGCTTACTGAAAACTTAACCTATGAAAAAGCAAGGCGTAAAGCCGTACATCTTTTTAAAACAGAGCAGCAGTTTAAAAACAAGAATACCATTGACTTCACGGCTAAAGAACAAATTTCCAATTTAAGAAAACAAATGGGCGTCTTCTGCGTTACAAGTAACTCTCCTGAAACAATACTGATGTGGGCTCATTACGCTGATAACCATCAAGGAATTTGTCTTGAATTCGACCTGTACGAAGGCAAATTAAATACTCTACCGGACGAACCACTTATCTCCCCTCCAATGAGAGTTACTTATACTGATGAGCTGCCTAAATACAACATATTTAAAAAAGATCGCGTTGAAAGTTATCTTAATGCTTTAACTACAAAATCGAAGGAATGGGAAAAAGAAAATGAATATAGGTTTATTAGTCGTGGGCAATTAGGGCCAATCCAGTATGATCCTTGGCAGCTCAAAAGCATTTATGCTGGTTGTAAAATGACTGCTGAAAGCTTCAAAGCATTGCAAGACACCGTTCGCAGAATGAAAATACAACCGCATTTATTTCGTACTACCATCAAAAAAGATCAATTTGGTTTAGATATTGTCAAACCATAATCGCCTTAGTCCTTTATCTCTCCCTAATCACAATCTCCGTCTTGCACCACTCGCACACATCCGGTACTATGCTCCAATCCACATCAACAGCCTTGCTGTTGTCATCCTCAATCACTCCCGCCTTAACCAGCCCATCCATGATCCACTTCGGCGTCATGTTATCCTTGTCACGGTTTCGGTCAATATTGAAGCTGTATGCAATCCTCACCACCGGCTGCCGATACACAGCCGTGCCCCGCAGCAGTGCCTTCAGCAACTCCTCCCACTGCCTCTTTGCCTCAGCCTTGGCCGCCCAATGCATCCCGTGCCAATCATTCAGGCTCGGCGGCACATCGTAGATCGCCACAGTCAAGATGCCGTTCTCCTGCCTAACTATCGATTCCGGCCGTTTGCGCTTTATCTGCGCGCGACCGGTCTTTTTATTTATAACAATGCCAAGCTTCCTGGCCTCAGCCGCCGTCAGACGTAGCATTTAACCTACCGCCCTGCACTTACAAGGCACCATGACCATCTTTTTACCGCCGTACCCGTCATCCTCCTCCGCATCTACCCAGCCTACGCCTCTGCAATGCGGACACTCCTGCTTATTGCTGGGCATGTGGTCAAGATACGTCCCCTGTTCCAGGAAGTTCGGCAAGTACTTGATAAACTGGCTCTCCACTTTGTTAGCCTTGCAAAAAAACGCGTACTTACCAGCAGCAATAATTAAGTTATTCGCCTTTACTCCACTGGCGAGCAGGCTTTTCCATACCTGGTACCCCTCAACCTTCCCTGCCTTTTTCGGATAGGCATTCCAAAATGCCATAAACTGCGAATCACGATCCGGTGCAGATAATTCTCCATGGGGGGCACCATCGGCCCCATCGACACGCCCATCAGCTTCCGAAGATGGATTCCCTTCACGAGGGGATAAGTTATCCGTAAGATCATTTTCCGAGTTACCCT
>JAEYSJ010000116.1 GCA_023434855.1 Bacillota bacterium
GTTTTAGCGCAAGAATATGATCAACGCCGTCTACAACTTCGCCTGTCAAAGTAGTACCATTGACTAAGGTAACCGTAATAGTAGCGCCCTGGAAATTCGCTTTGATAAATTTAACAAGAGCGGAAGCCATTTTGTTAACCTCCTAAATATTTATTAAACGCTTGAAAATTGTTTTGCTACAATGGAGCTTTAAACAAAGCTGGCAATAAACAGTGCATTAATATAGGTTATTACCCCAGCAAGTTTAAGTGCAATTACATTATCGAAGCCGTCAACCACTTCGCCTGTCAGAGTAGTACCGCCGACTAAGGTAACCGTAATAGTAGCGCCCTGGAAATTCGCTTTGATAAACTGAACGAGAGGACTAGTCATTTTTTATTAACCTCCTTAAATTTTTAGTTATTTAAACTTAAAGATACTCCGGCTTTACATGAAGCTGGCAATAAACAGTGCATTAATATAAGTGATTACCCCGGCAAGTTTAAGTGCAATAACATTATCGAAACCGTCAACAACTTCGCCTGTTATAGTACTACCGTCAACTAGGGTAACCGTAATAGTAGCGCCCTGAAAATTCGCTTTGATAAACTGAACGAGAGGACTAAGAGGGAAATTAGGAATAGGGGGAAAAGCCCGGCCATTACTCATTATTTATCACCTCCTCAATTCAGTATACGTAAGAAGTAGCGTGTTTGTTACAAAATGAAAAAATAAGATTAATTTTGGGAAATTTACGAGGCTTAAATCTGCAAACGCCACTCCGGCCCGGAGTGGCGTGTTATATATATCAGGTATCTTTCTAAACGAAATGGGTAATAAAAAGTGCATTAATATGAATTGTTACATTGCCGACTTTTATACCGACAATATTATCAAACCCGTTAACTACTGCACCTGTAAAAGTATCGCCATTTACCAAGGTAATGGTAACCAAAACGCCATGAAAGTTGGTTTTTAAAAACCGGACAATAGGGCTAAGGGATATCGGGGAAGACTGATTGTCCTTTTGAGTCATTTTTATCACCTCCTCAATGACAGTCTAACCTCCTTAATGACAGTATACGTAAGAAGTTGGATTTTTGTTACAGCTAACCAACTTGTTTTGTTATTCTAACAAGAGAGTGTCAACAAAATTTATGCGAGCTGCATAGTATAGGGTGAATCCGGTATGTTTGCAGTTGAACTTCTTTATGTATATTTCTAAAAAATTACAGTGACTAATATATTTAATAGCAACCAGGGCGAAAAAACAAAATGCAAATTGCGATAGAACCGATAAAACCTTAAAAAGGGAGGACGGTTGTGTGATTGAATTTGATTTTAAGGGATTAATAAAGAAGGACCGTGAAGAGCGGCAAAAACATCATTTCTCGGGAACCTTTCTGGATTATCTGGAAGTACTAAAGCAAGGTCCTAAAAGAGAGGCAATGCTGGCACACCAACGTATGTTTGAATTGCTGACAGCGCCAGGAGTAGAAACAATCAAGACTGAAGAAAATTGCCACCTAAAGCGGATTTTTGGCAATGACACCATTAAACGGTATACTTTTTTTAAGAATGATTTTTTTGGTATTGACCATAGTATCATGAAAATCATGCAGTATTTTCATTCTGCAGCCATGAAGGGCGAAGAATCCCGACAGGTGCTGTATCTTGTCGGACCGGTAGGAGCCGGCAAGTCCTCAATAATGGAAGCATTAAAAAGAGCTTTGGAGACATGTTATCCAATTTACGTCGTTGAGGGCTGCCCTATGCGGGAAACGCCGCTTCATCTTATTCCCAAGCATCTCAGGCCAAATTTCGAACAAAGTTTTGATATCAAAATTGAAGGTGACTTGTGCCCGGTTTGCCGTTACCGACTAAAAAACGATTATAATGGCGAATTTGAGCGCTTTCCCGTAACTACTTCCGAATTCTCCATCCGCGGCCGCAAAGGTATTGGCGTAGTTCCGCCGGTTGATCCTAATAACCAGGATACTTCGGTGCTGGTAGGCTCGGTGGATATCTCCAAACTGGACCTATATCCTGAGGACGATCCACGGGTATTGTCCCTTAACGGTGCTTTCAATGTAGGCAACCGCGGTATTGTGGAATTTATCGAGGTCTTTAAAAATGAGGTAGAGTATTTACACACCATGATTACTGCTACCCAGGAAAAATCTATACCTTCACCAGGCAAAGGCCCGATGATTTATTTTGATGGAATCATTCTTGCTCATTCCAATGAGGCGGAATGGAATAAGTTTAAATCAGATCATACCAACGAGGCCATTCTGGACCGGATTGTTAAGGTAGAAGTGCCTTATTGCATGCAATTGGACGAGGAAGAAAAAATATATCGCAAAATCTTAAAAAACAGTAATTTTGACGCTCATATTGCGCCGCATACCATTAAAATGGCTTCGATGTTTGCCATCCTAACCCGGCTTGCACCTTCGGCCAAAGTGGATGCCCTGACCAAGCTTAAAATATACAACGGCGAAGAAATTGTAGAAAAAGGTTCAACTAAAAAGATTGACATAGTCGAGCTAAGGGATGAAGCACCGCGGGAAGGGATGACAGGCATTTCAACCCGCTTTATTATGAAAGCCCTGGATACCGCTTTGTCCGGTTCCGAAAATAACTGCATCAATCCTATTGCGATTATTGACACCATGGTAAAGGCTACCAAGGAACTGCCAATTGGTGATGATGAGAAAAAACGTTTCTTAGGCTTTTTACAAGATACTATTAAAAAAGAATATAACAAAATTATTGAAAAAGAAGTTACCCGCGCCTTCATTCATGGCTACAAAGAGCAGGCGGAAAGCTTGTTTAATAATTACCTGGATCATGCCGAAGCCTTTGTCAATTCCACTAAAATTAAAGATGTTAATACCGGTGAGGAATTGGAACCTGATATCAAATTCCTGCAGTCCATCGAGGAGCAAATTGGCATAACAGGTACTTCCGCTCTGGGTTTCAGACAGGATGTGACGTCGTATATGTTCTCGGTGCTGAGGACCGGCGGCGTTATTGATTATAAATGCTACGAGCCTTTAAAAGAAGCTATTGAGAAGAAACTAACTGCTTCCGTTAAAGAGTTATCGCGGATAGTTACCAAAGCCAGAGTGCGGGATAGGGAGCAGGACAGCAAATATAACGCCATGGTGGAGGAAATGAAGAAAAACGGGTACTGTGACCATTGCTGCAATGTCGTTCTGAAATATGCAGCTAACAACCTCTGGAAGGATTAACTGTAGATATGTATTATTACAACACGCCTTTAAAGGGGGTGGCAAAACAGTTATGGCAATTTTTAAGGACAGCGGCGCTGATCATTCCGACCGCTCTCAATGGGACAGAAAGCGGCACCGCGAATTAATGGAAGATGCTATCAAACGCAACCTGGGAGACATTATTGCTGAAGAAAGCATTATCGGACAAAGCAAAAACAAAAAAATAAAAATACCGGTAAAAGGTATTAAAGAATATCAGTTTATCTACGGTAAAAACGGTGATGGAACGGTTGCCGGCACTGGACAGGAAAAAAAAGGACAGGTGGTTGGCAAAACTACCGCCCCGCAAAAGAAAGGGCAGGGGCAGGCTGGTAACGACCCTGGCGAAGAAATTTATGAAACCGAAATCACAATGGACGAAATTATCAGCTACATGTTTGAAGAGCTGAAATTGCCGGATATTGACAAGAAAAAATATGGTCTGATTGAAGCCGAGCACCAGTTTCGGCGACTGGGCTACCAACGTAAAGGAATTCCGCCCCGGTTAGCAAAAAAGCGCACCGTTATTGAAAAACTTAAGCGTAAGCAAGGTGTGGCACGGGAACAAGAGTTGTATGACGAAGCATCTGTTCCGGAACGTATACCGTTCCATGAACAAGACCTAAGGTATCATCGGGTGAGGGATGATATCAAACGGCGGGCCAATGCCGTAATCATTTGTATTATGGATACCTCAGGGTCAATGGACCAGACCAAGAAATACCTGGCGCGCAGTTTTTATTTTTTGCTATACCAATTTGCCCGCTGGAAGTATGACCAGGTAGAGGTAGTTTTTATTGCTCATACTACTGAGGCCAAGGAAGTCAATGAGTGGGAGTTTTTCCACCATGGCGAAGCCGGGGGCACTATTATCAGCAGTGGTTATGCCAAAGCACTTGAGATTATTGAACAGCGCTACAATCCCGAGGTTTGGAATATTTATGCCTTTCATTGCTCTGATGGTGATAACTGGGGTGATGATAACATTAAATCCATTGAATTGGCCAGGAAGCTATGTGAAGTATGCAACTTGTTCGGCTACGGGGAAATTACTTTCAGTCAGAGTTGGAATATTACCATCCGCAGGGATTTTGAACGTGATCTAAAGTGTGAAAACTTTGTGATTGCTGTTATGAGCAGAAAAGAGGACGTCTGGCCGGCATTTAAGAAAATTCTCGATGGGCAGGGACTGGCTGGGGGTGAGACCTAAATGTCTACCGAATATAAACTCGGGGAATTGGAAGAATGGAACCGAAGAATTGAAGAGTTGGTAAAAGCCTCCGGACTTGACTGTTATGAACAACATTTTGAAATATGTAATTATGAGGATATGTTGTGTTATGAGGCTTACGTCGGTATGCCTTCCCACTACCCCCACTGGAGCTACGGCAAAGCTTATGAACGTCAGAAGACTTTTTATAAATATAATTTGGTAGGCTTACCTTATGAGATGGTGATTAATTCTGACCCATGCCTTGCATACCTCATGCGGGACAATACGATCACTTTGCAGATATTGACAATGGCCCATGTATACGGACACAACGATTTCTTTAAAAACAACCGTCTGTTTAAGCGGGACACCCGGGCAGATTTAACGGTGGAAATGTTTAAGGCTCATGCTGACAGGATTCGCTCCTATATTCACGACCCTTTTATTGGACCGCAGAAAGTGGAACGCATTTTGGATGCTGCCCATGCGCTCCGGTTTCAGGTGCAGCGGCATGGTGTAAAGAGAGAGCCGCTAAACAGACAGCAAATGGCCAAAGAGGCCAATCAACTTAACGAATCCGTACCCCAAAGATTGAAAGACGATTTACTGGGTTTCCTGGCTGAAAACGGCAGACTGACTGAGTGGGAACGGGACTTGATTAATATTGTGCGGGATGAAACCTTTTATTTCCTGCCCCAGTTGGAAACAAAAATAATGAATGAAGGCTGGGCAAGTTTCTGGCATTACCAGATATTAAAGCAGCTTGACTTGCCGCCTGGTATGCATTTAGAGTTTCTTCAGCGCCACAACCTGGTTATCAGGCCCTTTGAAGGAGGCATTAACCCCTACTTTGTCGGCTTTAAAGTCTTTGAGTATCTGGATAAACATGCAGGACGCAATAAAATTATGGAAGCGCGGGCGGAAGAACGGGATCAGTCTTTCCTGCGCCGCTATATAAACCAGGAACTATGTGAAGAAATGCATCTCTTTGCCTACAAAATCCGCGGCAGTGATATTGTGGTTAAAGAGGTGGCAGACGAAGAAGGCTGGAAAACCGTGCGGGACGACTTGGTTAGTATGGTTGGGCTGGGATCTATCCCGGTCATAAATCCGCTGTCGGTAGAAAAAGGCACACTTAATCTGGAGCATGTATATGATGGACGGGAATTGGAAATGAATTATGCCCGGGAGACAATAAAGTATGCAGTTGATTTATGGGGAGGACAAATAAATTTAAATACCAAGCTTAATAATAAAAACAAGATTATCAATTGCGATGTGGACAAAATTGTAACTATACTGGAAGGCAGCAATGAGGAGGCGTAAGCCTCCTCATTGCTGTATGAAAATGCTTCTGTTAAAAGCGGGAAGGATTTTCAGCCTATTGGGGTAAATTAAAGTATCAGGAAAACGGAAAAAATAAAGATAAGGTGATTCAATGAATAACAAGGTTTATTTACAGCTTAAAGACTGGTTTTGCCAATACGTACAAGGC
>JAEYSJ010000150.1 GCA_023434855.1 Bacillota bacterium
CGATCTTTACTGCCTTCAGCCATAGCTCCCAAAGACCCCATGCCACGGTATACTTTATAGCTGCGGCCTTGATAAATGACGGTTTCACCCGGACTTTCCGCCGTACCGGCAAAGAGGTTGCCAATCATCACCACATTTGCACCGGCTGCAATGGCTTTAGCAATATCGCCGGAATACTTTATGCCACCATCGGCAATAACAGGCACATTATATTCGCGAGCGGCTGCAGCACAGTCGTATACTGCAGTAATTTGCGGTACCCCAATACCGGCAATAACGCGAGTAGTGCAAATAGATCCGGGACCGATACCAACTTTTATTGCATCAGCACCTGCTGCAATCAAATCACGGGTAGCTTCAGCAGTTGCAACATTACCAGCAACTAAATCAACATCAGGATAGGCTTTCTTAATAGTTCTTACAGCTTCCAGGACACCGCAAGAATGGCCATGGGCAGTATCGACAACAATTACGTCAACTTTAGCAGCAACTATCGCGGCAACCCGTTCCAGCATGTCTGAACCTACACCAACGGCTGCTGCCACTAACAGTCGTCCTTTAGCGTCTTTGGCAGAATTCGGATATTTCTGTGCTTTTTCAATATCCTTAATAGTGATTAGTCCCTTCAGATTCCCCTCGTTATCAACCAAAGGCAGTTTTTCAATACGATGGCTGCGCAATAGTTCTTTAGCATCCTCTACTGAAGTTCCTACCGGGGCTGTGATAAGATGTTCAGTAGTCATGCAATCGCTAATTTTTCTTTTCAAGTTGGTTTCAAAACGCAAATCACGATTAGTAAGAATACCCACCAATTTGTGATTTTGGGTAATCGGCACACCGGAAATATGATATTTTTCCATTAAATCATGGGCGTCCTGTAAGGAATTGGCAGGTGATAAAAATATAGGGTCAACGATTATACCATGCTCAGACCGTTTAACCTTATCAATTTCGTTAGCCTGACGCTCAATTGGCATATTTTTATGAATAACGCCTAGTCCCCCTTCCCGCGCCATTGCAATAGCCATAGGTGCTTCGGTAACTGTATCCATACCTGAACTGATGATAGGAATATTAAGCTTAATGTTTTTGGTCAGGTAAGTACTTACTTCAACCTCACGCGGTATGACCTCCGATTTTGCCGGAATAAGCAAAACATCATCGAAGGTCAAACCTTCTGCAACAAATTTGTTATGAAACATTTATTTTCTCCCTTCTTCAAGATCATCAGTATTCCAATATAATATTTCCAATATAATAACATAATTAAACTTACCGAATCCACATTTTTTATGCAGAAAGTAAATAATTTTTAACAAAAATTAATATACATTCAATTAATATTCCATTCTCAATATAGTTCCAATTATAAAGAAGCTAACATAAAATAATTTAGAAGCTGTATTATTGTATAGCCCGCTAACATAGAGTAACACATTTTTCTCCTATACCATACACTAAAGCACATATTATATTTTAATATTACTCAAAATTTATGCCAAGAATTATTAATACATAAAAGGAGGAGAATGTTATGGGTATGTCTGATATACCCTGTGTTAATAACAAGCAAGTATTAAACAATCTGTTGGAATCTATTGCCTTGGAGGAAGCGGCATTAGCAAATTTTATTAATGCGGAAGCTGAAAAAATCCAACAAGTAGCTAAAAGTATCGAGTGCCATAGTGAAGCAGTAAATACTGATGAAGTTATCAACTTTCAAAAAAGCGTTACTGTAGTTATGCAGTTGGCTATCAAAATGCAAATGCTTCTCCAATTTAAATTAGATAAGGTTTTAGATGCCAAACTGGAACTGGATAACACTATCGGTTTAAGTGATGACGAACCTGAGATCTCTTGTACAGAAGTAAAAAAAGAAGAATCTAAAAAGACGATAGAAATCCATAATCAGGAGATTCGCAATACTGAAAACTATGCCAGGGAAATTAGCAACAAAGAGTTTTGCGGTGAAAATTGCCTGGTTGAAGAATGCTGCTGAAAAAATATTATTATATTAGGCTATCCGGAAGGATAGCCTTTAACCATACATATTACGCCAACATGTATTTTTGGGTGATTGGGGATGGAAAAGTAATGAGTTTACCGGCAATACCGGATATAAGCCGCGAACAGGCACTCACACATATTTTAGAATCAATAGCTTTAGAGGAAGCAGCTTTAGCGGCTTTTATAAACGTTGAGGCAAAAAAAACCCAAATAATAGTAGAAAAAATAAATGAAGCCGAAAAAGAGAAAATGCCAACTCATGCTGAAATTATTGCTTTTCAAAAAAGTGTTGACTCCACAATACAAACAGTTATTAAAATGCAGATGTTATTACAGTTTAATCTCAAAGCAGTATTAGATGCGAAAAGCAAGCCAATAGAACCTTCCCCGGCTTCGAGCTCACGTAAAGAATTTGTCCCTGGAGAAATAATCCAAAATGACAAGTTTGCTACCTCTCAGCAGCAAGAAGAATCCACCCAGGCATGCAATATAGAATCTTTTCTTCCACAGGAAAATGACAGCCAGGTTTCTCCAGCAACTTGGGCTTATGACAATAAATGCAGTTTATCAGGACAAGGACAGGGTCGAATAACTAACAGCAAAGATTCGTTTTTTTGCGGCGGGGCCAGTATCCAGGATATATTAATTCATGCCAACCACGGCGTAATTGAAAGCGGCCTGTTTTTATATCAGGTAGTCAAAAAAGGCATAATAGTTCGCTTAAAAATTATGCCAAAAACTTTAAAAATTCAAAACAAACATCCCTTTTGTATGGAGCCTTTACCGGAAAACCCTAATATCGCAGTAATTACCGGCAAATGTATTATCGAAAAACAAATTCCAGCTGAGTCAACGGTTTTTGACCGGGGATCATTTATCTTTACTGTCTGGGATGGCGGTACAGGCGGCCCTGGAACCGATAAATTCCGCATGATTATCACAGCTGACAGCAAGCCAGCCATTCTAAATCACGACAGCGGTATCGTAAGCGTAATCGGAAATCTGACCATAAAAACTGCTGATTCCGATAATGCAGGATAATAGCTATAAATGAATGCACTTTCGCTATTAGATAAAATAAAGAAAATATGGTATGTCTCTACGTAATAATGGATTGTAATGCCACATGAATTGACCGCCAAGAGTAAACACTAACGGCAGGTGATAGCATGATAAAAGAAATTCATAAAATAAAAAAGCCACAAAAACTGCCAATGCAAGCGGCAATAAAATCCCTACCACCAAATAACTGTTTTTCTCCTAAGTATGATGCTATTGTTGTTGGTGCCGGTCCGGCGGGCTCTACTGCTGCATATTTTATGGCTAAAGAAGGCTTGGACGTACTCTTGCTGGACCGTGGTGAATTTCCGGGAGCAAAAAATTGCGGCGGTGCGGCGCTTACTGCAGAACATGTTCATAAATTGTTCCCAAACTTTTGGGAAGAATGTCAATACGAACGCATTGTAATCGAACAGGCTTACTGGTGGATGACTGAAGATTCTGCAATCAAAGCCGGTTTTTGCAGTATGAGGCTTGCAGCTGCACCTTATAATCGCCTGACGATAAAGCGAAAAAATCTTTATAAGTGGTTGGCCGATAAGGCCGCTGCCGCCGGAGCGGTATTACGGTTAAGCACTCATGTGGCCGAAGTATTATTTGACAAGGAAAAGGCTGTTGGTGTGCAGATATCACCCCCGCAAAGCGAAAAGTTTGAAGCTGATGTTATTATTCTTGCTGATGGAGCTAATTCTTTGCTGGCAGAACACGCCGGTTTGGCTCCTCAGGTTACAGCGCAAAACCTTTCATTATATGTCAAAGAAACTATCGCTTTACCACCTGAAATAATTGAAGAACGGTTTATTTTACCGCCCGGTTATGGCAGCATCATTGGGCTTATCGGTTATCCAACCGCCGGATTTAACAGCACTGGTTCTATTCACACTTTTAAAGACAGCATTAATATTAATGTCGGCGTCACAATCGCGGATCTTACAAAAAGTGGTTTAAAGCCTGTTGACCTGCTTGAGCGCATAAAAAAGCACCCGCTCATTAAACCCTTAATTAATGGGGGTGAAGTTATTGAATATGGTGCCTCAACCATTCCCGAGGGCGGTTATCATGCTATTCCGGCATTAGTACATTGCGGTTTGCTAATTGTCGGTGACGCGGCATCACTTGCTAACGGAACCCATGGCCTAAACTTAGCTATGTGGTCAGGTTATTTTGCCGCCCAAGCCGCTGTAGCCGCTAAGCATAACCATGATTTTTCACGGAAAAGGCTCTCGCTCTATCATACTCTTCTCAATGAAAGTTTTATCATGCAAGATCTAAAAGCCAATGCGGGGGCGGCTAAATTACAAAAGGATATTCCTTATATGTTTGATTTATATACCCGTATGGCAAATGAAGCAGCCTATCAGACAGTCAAAGTTTATACTATGCCAAAAAGAGCAAAACGCAAATATATATTTAAAAAAGTGATTAGTATGCAGCCCTTATCTAAACTAATAAAAGATGCATGGAAAACGTTGAAGGTGATACGATGAGGATTCAACTTACCGATAAAATAAAACTGATACATTTTAGACCTGACCATAACTGGCAGCATGTAATACTGACAAACACTGAGGATTGCAGGCAATGTCAAGACAAAGCATGCCTCTCCCTATGCCCTTCAGGCGTATTTGTCCAGGATTGCGATGAAGTTGACCATATCTTAGTATTATATAAACAATGCGTAGAATGTGGCGCATGCCGTCTGATATGCAAAAATATTGAATTTTTTTATCCCCGCGGCGGATTCGGGGTAGCATTTAAAGAAGGGTAAGCAAACAGTCTCCTCGCGATATTAAGGATACGGGTTTTTCAAAACGCGCTTACGGGAATGCGCTTTTTTTCAAAACGCGCTTACGGGAATGCGCTTTTTTTCAAAACGCGCTTACGGGAATGCGCTTTTTTTCAAAACGCGCTTAGAGAATGCGCTTTTTTTCAAAACGCGCTTAATCTTTTCCCAACTGAAATGGAGCAAAGCCTATTTCTTCCCAGGTGATATTATAAAGTATTCTAAGGATGCCGCCAATACGTCGTCTAACTGTGCTTCTAACCTGGAACAAAGAGTTAAAAAACAACCTTGTTGAAGGATAAGCGCTGTTATTAGCCGCCTGCTGATAAAATTGGGCGGATTTTTCTATTAACCCGTACATCATCCATATTGTTGGAAGATTCACAGATGATAAGGATAACGTAGAAAATGCATCAACTATCTGCTCCCATTCGTGATCGGAGCCAACTAATGTGTCCCGGTCAATCAGCGGATATGTTTGGTTGGCGGCATCAACGTCCCGGGCTTTTTCCACATCCAGTTTAAATAATCCCTGTAACTTTAATACTAGTATTAAGACTGACTTGTATGCAGGCTGCTCCTGCGGAACATGCTGCATTATTTGAGCTAACTCCTCTTCAATTGAATTTTCCAGCATTAGCGCAAAATTGAACGACTTCGAGTCTATCACTGTACATCACCTCTGTTGTTAAAAACAACCCATTTCACTGATACGAAATGGGTTGTTTTATTTATTTGTCCGCCATAAAAATCCCAGCTTTGGCTATATGTTGTTTAGAAGCTTCCCGTATTACAATAGTGACCGCATCGGCCGGACAATTAGCAGTCTCAGTGATCACTTCCGTAATTTTCCTTACCATTTCCCGCTTTTGTTCCAGTGAACGTCCTTCAAGCATATCAATTTGTACAATTGGCACAAAAATTCCTCCTCCGATTATGTCTATATATTATATTCGTCATAAGCAATAATATCCCTGCAATTTCCCAATATTCATAAAATGACATACAAACATGGACATTACAGACTGTAGCTGTTTCGCATATTTTATTCATGTTGTTCATGTGATTTTACTAGAGCCAGTCTTTTCTTGCGAGGACGAATCACTCTCCCAAATAGGCCTCGGCGCCCTCCATGCTCTTTGGGAATATTATTACATAATTTGTTCCAGACTTCTTCAGCCATATCCCGCCGTTTTTTAATAAAATGCGGCAACTCCCGGCGCTCAAGTTCATCAGTCAGCCATTCAGCAGGAATTTCCTGCACAATGTTATCAATGTGCTCATTAGTAAGATTTGCTACTTTATCCAGGTAAGGCCGAAAGTCTTGCGGTGTTAGACACTCTTGGAGTAACGTTCCAAAGGACTGGCCGTAATAAACCCTTAATTTATCATACAGATATTTCAGTGAATCAATCGTCCATCTGCCGGACCTGAACAGATGGGAATTGTCAATTGCATATATTTTATAGCCGGCTTCTTCCTGCCGCATAATTAGATTCTTCCTGTTATACGTCCGGTCAGCATTGTGAAACATATGGTCAAACAGCATAACGCCGGCCATTTCGCCAACATTAACAGCTTTGCTTAAGTTATGCTTGTTCACATACTCTGCTCCCGCCATATATTGAGAGGCAAAATGACGGCCTGCCTTTACACCTAAAACGATAAGCAACGGGTCTTTCTGCAGCATTTCTTCATCGATTCTAATGATATCACTTGGGGGAAAACAGATTCCCATAAATTCACCAAGCCTTGCTGCTAAGAATTCGCTTACCAATACTTTTAAACCAAGTTTATTACTTTGCAATTTTACTATATAAATATTTCCGTCATCAGCGCGAAAAAACTGTGGTGCGGTAACTCCTACCCCCACATTTCCCAGATATTCTGCTGCAATGAGCATACTGTTAGCCTCCTCAAGGTTATGCGCTAATCAAAAAGACCCGGTAAGAGCCAAAACCGGGTCTTTTACTTCAGGATAAACCACTGAAGCTACGTACAGGATACTTCTGAATCCGCTTTTCTGGTAGCGGGTACGGCTATGACTTACCACTGCCACTCTTATTGCTTTTACCGCTTCTGCCAGTCGAACTACTGCTGCTTTCATCACTTTCACTACTCTTACATTTAGTTGCTGAAGCTACAGAAGTTAAAGCTTCAAGATTGACGACAACTGTGCCAAGAGCACGGTCAGAAATTCCTCTACTTGTTCCAGGAAGAAATACGTCTTCTACTGCCAATATTGCCAATTCATCACAGACTTGGCCGAGAACTCCTTCAAACAAGAAACCGCCAAGGGTTGTTACTACCACACAATCGCCGGTCATTCGTTTCAGTTGACGGATCAAATGATGGCTTTCCTGACGCCCGGCTTCGTCAGTTGTTGCACTGAGTACTGGTGGGGTTGGTACAGCTGCAGCGCCAAGATTAAGTCTGGAACCGGATTTCTTTGAACTGCTGGATTTGTTTGAACCGCCGCCGCCGCCACCGCCGCCGCCGCCTGATCCACCGGATTTTCCTGAGCGACCCGAACCACCAGAGCGACCGGTGCATTCATTATCAATTGGATCAGTTACTACTCCGGTTCCTTTAGCAACGATTTGCCAGAGATCAACCCGCAGGAACGATACCTCAACAATTTCTCCGCCTGGAGTAAGAATTTCCACATCAGTTCTGCACGCTTCTTTGGCTCTGGTAAGAATAGCAATCCGGCAGTCTTCTATTGCCTGCAAATTGCCAAAATAGGTAAAGCCGTCAAAGCCAAATAGCAGTACATCTGTGTTTAATTCACGTTGTAATTCGCAAATGAGCGCTTCATTGCGTATTTCGCAAAAAATACCCATAAAACACCTACCCCCTTATTAAAAATAATTCTTTAGCCTGATATACTATATGAATACAGATACAATAGTGTTACAATATATTTCAAACTGTTTTGCGTTATGTTCCCAACCTAAAAAAACACAAACGCTTTTCTTAGGTCTCAAAATTCAATACATCAGACCATCAGAAAAACGTTTGTCTTAAAACTGTGAATACTTTAAATTGCCTTTCGGGTAAACTCAAAAAGTTATGATGCAGTGAAAGCAAAAAAAAATGCGGTTTAGCCGCATCTTAAAGGCATCATCTATTGTTGGCATTTACGCCATTTATACCACCACAAGCTGATATATACCCCAATAACCAGTAGTACCACCATGATGAGCCGGGTCATGTTCTCGCCCGCAAAGACAATATCATGCCCCAAAAGCACTTTGACAATAACCGGCGGTAGTTTGCCGATAACGGTGGCCAGAAAAAAATCACGAAAGGAAATCCGGCTAATAGCTGCTACAGCGGTTATTATTCCTGATGGAGCCAGCGGCAGCAGTCTGGCGATCAGGAGTGCCTTAAAACCATTGGCCGCGCTATATTCATCTACCTGCCTCAGATAGCGGCTTTTGGCTATCCATCCTTCTACCGTACAGCGAAAAAAGTAACGGGCAAAGAAGAACATAAATAACGCCCCGACAACCTCGCCCAGCCAGGAAATAACCGTTCCCAAAAATAGGCCGTAAATAATACCCGCTGCTCCTGATAAAATCATAAACGGGAATACGATGGTAAAGGTCATGATAACAAATAAGAGGACGGTTACGACAACCGACCACACTCCAAAAGAACGCAAGTATTCAGCAAGAGCAGCAATATCACCGTGTTTAATAATTTTATAGGCATGCTGAAAAAAATCCGGTTGCCACATGTACACCAGCCCGGCTGACACTACAATGAACAACCAACCCCAAAACCTCGCCATGTTCTTAATCTTCCTTTGCACAACAATTGTTAGTAGAAAGCGTTGTGAACAACCCTTCCGCTTTAATATACTAGAATTATTATGGAAAGGCAACAAATATATAGCATCTATAGGAGGGAAACATTCCGGTAACTATTGAATGATTTCATGCTGAAAAATGTCACAATTGCTATCTGCCCAGTTTATGCAATCCGTACACCGTCTTACAAAATCGTCTGGTGATACATTGAGCATTGAATAGCCATATCCCATCGCGCTGATGATATGCTCGAACTCCTGACACTCTTCGGCAATGTCGCGTAATTGCTGTTCATTATAGTTAATTTTATTTTTCATAAACGCACCACCCCAACTGATTTTATAGTTAGTGTGCACGATTAGGCCTAAAAATAATTTTAAAAATATTTTTAATGGGATGAATAAATTCTGTTAATATCGCGCATAACTAGTAGTGTAAATTTTCTCCTCTCCCATAATTGGCGGCAATAAAAGCCGCCGCTTTTTTTTTCACTGTCAGAATATGAGCTTTCTAATGATAGACTAGCTTTGAAATATCATAGCAAATTCTTCACCAAAATGCCGTGCCAGGATAGGCCGAAATTTTTCAATATTTTCAGGGACAGCCATAGTTTGCTGTGCGGCCTGCCTGGCTTCCAGCAAAATATTGATATCTTGTACAATATCGGCGATCTTCAAATCAGGCATGCCATGCTGCCTGGTACCGAAAAACTGGCCCGGTCCGCGCAGTGTCAGGTCTTGTTCCGCTAAAGCAAAACCATCGCTGGTATTTGCCATAATATTTAGCCGGTCTGTTACTTCCGGTTTTTGATTATCTGACAGTAAAATACAGTGAGAACGGTGCTCTCCCCGGCCAATACGTCCTCTAAGCTGATGCAACTGAGCTAAACCGAATCTGTCTGCTCCTTCAATAACCATGACGGTGGCATTAGGAACGTTGACCCCTACTTCAATAACCGTTGTTGCTATTAATATTTTCAGAGCGCCACAGTAAAAATCAGACATGACGTCATCTTTATCCTGCGGCTTCATCTTACCATGCACAAGACCACAAGAAACATGCTTAAAATAAGTTTGGCTAAGCCTTTCATACAATTGTATGGCAGATTGCGCCTCAACTTTGTCCGATTCTTCAACTAAAGGACACACTACATAAGCCTGGTGGCCTTTTGTTACTTCATCAACAACAAACTTATAAACAAGCTCACGCCGGTCACTGCTTCTAACGTAGGTCTTAACCGGTAAACGTCCCGGCGGCAAATGACGGATAGTTGATACATCCAGTTCGCCGTAAACAGTTAAAGCCATGGTCCGCGGTATAGGAGTGGCCGTCATAACCAACACATCCGGCAATTGACCTTTTGCTTGCAGTTTAGCCCGCTGGCGAACGCCGAACCGATGCTGTTCGTCAGTTACCACAAGTCCAAGATGCTTAAACTCAACATTTTCCTGAATAAGCGCATGGGTACCGATCACAATATCTATTAAACCTTCCTTAATATATGACAGCGTTTCCTCCCGACTACGCGGAGATAACCTGCCTGTCAGCACAGCCAGCGTGATTCCTAGGGGGGATAGATATTGGTTTAGGGTTTGATAATGCTGCTCGGCAAGTATTTCGGTAGGCACCATCATTGCACCCTGGTAACCATTTTCTACTGTTTTGACCAGGGCCAGAGCAGCAACCGCAGTTTTACCTGAACCGACGTCACCCTGCACCAGCCGTTGCATCGGCGTAATATCTTCCATATCAGCTTTTATCTCACGCAAAACCTGTTGTTGATCTGTTGTCAAAGAAAAAGGCAAACACTGTTCAGCCTTTTTAACTAGTTCACCATCCGGGCCATGCTTAATTCCCAATGATTTTTGCTTATATTTATGTTTTAATAGAACCAGACCGCATTGCAGAAAATATAGTTCTTCAAACGCCAGTCGGCGTCTGGCGCCCGCCAGCATACTCATATTTTCGGGGAAATGAATGTTTTCTAAAGCTTGCATTTTGTCTAGCAGAGTATATTGTTGGAGGATCGTGGAAGGCAAATCTTCATTTTGGCCAGCAACACTGTTACAAACATCCAATGCCTGCCTGATAAGCGTCCGCAGCCACCTCTGATTGATATTCCCGCTGGCGGGATAGATGGGCACAATCCTTCCGGTATGCAGCATTTCAGATCCATCGATAATTTCGATCTCAGGATGGGAAATCTCAACTTGGTATCTTTTTTGAATTTTACCGGAAATTAAAATCTCCATTCCTGGCTTGTACCATTTTTTTATATAAGGCTGGTTAAACCATATTAGTCGTGCCAATCCCGAATTATCGCTCACCATAATTTTAGTCAGAGTGAGGCCACGGCGTGGTTTATTTTCATCAATACTGACAATCTTCGCCTGAAAAGTTTCAAATTGACCGTCAGACAAATTCTTGATAAGTTTAAGCTGGCTGCGGTCTTCATAACGGCGTGGATAATGTTCCAGCAGACCACCAACTGTAAATATGCCTAATTTAGCCAGCAATGCAGCTTTTGCCGGTCCAACACCTTTAATATATTTAATATCAGTTGACCACCAGTTAACCAAAAAATCACCTTCTTTGAAGCTCTCTATTCATCTGGGGTAATTATAAAATCGTCCATATTAAATTATTACAACTATTATATAAGACAGTGCGCATGCTGCAAAATCTCAGTTAAGAAAAAGGGGCAAAGTGCATATGCACCTTGCCTATTGCTGCTTAATAAAAGTTAACGAATTTAATTCTTTCAGTAGAGCCTCAACGTCAATATCATGCATTTTAGCTCCATTTGCGATAGTTTCTGTGGCTGAGCCCATGCAACCGATGCAGCCCATGCCATATTTTGTAAAAATATCGCGAACCAGGGGATGAGACCTTAATGCTTCAATTAGTGGAGTATCTTTGGTAACCAAGTATCATACCCCCATTTCTAAAATTTATTACCTAATTCAATATATGTAATAAAAATCCTGCTTGTTAACTTTTTTACAATAAATATTACAAATTGTAAAGTACTTTAGTTTTATCGATAATCTGGACTCAAGGACTTGCGTGCGACAAGTAAAATGTGCTAAAATATTAACATTGAGCAATCAAGGATATTTTGTCCTTTTATTTAAGGGGGTGTAAATAGATGGCTAATGTTTGTGAAATCTGCGGTAAAGGTGAACTTAGCGGTTCTAATGTAAGTCATTCCAACTTAAAGACTAAACGCAGTTGGAAACCTAACATTCAACGGGTTAAAGCAATTATTAACGGTGAGGTTAAAAGAGTTAATACCTGCACTCGTTGCCTTCGTTCCGGTAAAGTTCAACGGGCAATTTAATAAAGTAAGAAAATAAAGAACCGGTTGCTAACCAAGTTCTTTATTTTTTTTGTAAAGCCTTATGGTAGAATTACCGCTAGCGATAATTTGCCATAGGGCTTTTTGCATATATCTATTTTGTCTAGGAGTTTGTTGCAAGAGTCATTTTGGTGCAAGTCCGTCCACAATATATCTACATTTATCTAACGATAAACCCTATATTAAAGGCTGTTACAAATACCCGTCTCTGTCGTTAGGCCTTTCAGTAGTAACCAGATGTGTCTTTGCTGTGCGGTTTCCCGGCGTTTAACATCAGGGTATTTTATAACAGTTTAAAAGAATATTAAGGAAAGTGTGTTTTTTGAAACACACTCTATTCTGGACATTTTGGATGATTCAAGGGTTTTGCAACAATCTCCTAGGATATTAATGCAACCCACAAATAAAGACTAAGCAAACTTACAAGTAAACCGGCCGGTATTATTAGTATAGTAACACTGATATACTCCCGCCAGGTAACATGTATCTCATTCTTCTTGAGAATAAACATCCAAATTAACGAAGCAAGAGTACCTGAGGGCAGTACCAGCGAACCAATGTCACTCCCCAAAATTATTGCAAGGTAGGTAACCTGGACGTATTGTAATCCAAGGCCCATGTTGGTAATAATGGTGGTTGCCAGCATAAGCGACGGGTGGTTATTGAATAAGCTTGCCATACATGACGTTAAAGTACCCACAATTAAAATGGCGTTTAACAGGTTAGAACTAACAGGTTCTTTAATCAATCCGATAATTAAATTAGTAAATTTGACGTTATGCAGCCCGTAGACCACAAGATACATACTGAAAGCAAAAACAAAAACATGCCATGGTGTTTTTCGCAGCACATCAATGGCCCCAGTACCCTGACTATACCATCTTATTAAAATTATTAGCAACGCACCGGCAATGGCAACACTTTCGATCGGAATACCATAATACGAAAAGATAAAAAGGCATGCCCTTACGATAATAATAATTGTCATATATACTTTAAACATCGTCCAATTAACTGAATTTGGTTCGTTTTTATTATTCGGGAGTGGATAATCATAATTGTCTACCGGTTGTGAATCTTGTTTAGCAACAGGTGTCTGATATTCATGCTTGGCAACAGGCACCTGATATTCATGCTTAACCGGCACCTGATATTCATGCTTAACCGGTGCCTGATATTCATGCTTAACCGGTGCCGGATGTTGATGCTTGCCGACCGGTAGCGGATGCTTGGGTTTTCCAACCGGTAATGGATGACCGGGTATATCAGCCGGTGGTCGAAGTGAATTTCTTTCGTACAATAACAGGCACGCCCTGGAGAAAGAATCGATATATTCCGGAATATCCTTTCTAAAGTAGAAAAAAAACAAGATACTGATGGTGATAAGTCCCATCATGGACGGAACAAACATAAATTTTGTATGGGTAACTAAATCTACGCCGACAATTTTCAGCGCAATTAAATTTGCTAAATTACTCACACCAATTGGCGCGCTGGAAGCAGTGGCAATGATAGCTCCGCTCAGTAAATAAGCGAATTGCTGACGTGGTTTCAATTTTAAAATTTTAACGATTTCTATGATAATTGGTGTAGTGATTACGATACTGCCATCATTGTTAAAGAACATTGTCATTAAAAAACAAAGTAAAATAACAGACCAATATAGCCGTATCCCTGAACCCTCGCATCTTGCCACTAAATTAAAGGCAATCCAACGAAAAAAGCCCATACTTTCTAATACAATGGACATTGCCATCGTTGATATTATCGTTATTGCCGCACCACTTATGGTGCCAAAAACATATTTCATATCCGTAAGACTGACTATTCCCAAAAAATATAGCAGGAATGATCCAATGGCTGGCGGAATTGCCTCATTTAGGCCTCTCGGTCTCCATAATAAGAATACTACTGTTGCTATAAAAATAGTTATTGCAAGTATAAATTGAGGAGTAATCATTCAAGTATACCTCTCTTTTTAAATTCCTCATACGTAGCTCTTGTGGGAGGTTGCACAAAGCCGAGTAAAGTTAAGCCGGAAATGAAACTAACTACAAAATAAATACCCAACCATAACATGATAAAACCACCCCCTTCTATTCTTTTTATGTATATTATGCTAATTCAATCTTACATGCTACCGTGAATAGAAAATGGCAGATGGCTTCCATTAAAGCATTCTGCCAATAAGCAAGAAAAAACTTCAGTAAAGACGAGGCAAAAAAATGGAACCCCCGCTTTTCGCAATGGGAGTCCTAGAATTAGATAAATTTATGATAAGTATTTAGAAGAAGTGTAACATCGTTCCATGCAACAAAATATAATATAACATAAATTAATAATTGTAAAATCATATAATGGTATTATGTGGAAATGTATGTAGAACCGTAACAAATTTGTGATAAGTAATCGGAAGAAGTGTAACATCATATCATGCAACAAAATATAATACAACATAACAATTCCAGATAAGCTGAATAAATGGCTTATCAGCAAATTATAAGGAGGTCGTAAAATGGAAACCACAAATTCCAATGCGCCAAGGCAAGCCATTGGTGAAGGTAGCACTCAATTGCTATGTGAAACATTTGTTGTCATTAAGCCACCCATGTCAAAGATAATCAAAGAAGTGTATGATGTAGAAGTTACCGATTTCACTTTATTCAATGATAAGGTAATATTTATGGGAACCGTTGAAAAAACATTCTATTATAATCATCCTCATCTTAACAATAACAAGCGGGGCAGCAGCGACAGTGACAGTGATTCCTCGGATAATGGTGATGAATTAACAGATGAATTCAAATGTTTGGATGGCTGGGGCCAACTCGATGATTACTACGGTGGTATTGTTCATTTTCACAATCAAATTTTCCAATTTAAAGGGACAGTAGAAATTCCCGGGGTAGTACCAGGTGACTCTATTGAAGTTGTGCGGGCAGAAGTAGCAGAATCTCATCCTTTTGAAGCTGTAGCTTTAGCTAGTGATGATGATGATGATGATGATGATGACAATAATGATCCTGTTGACGAAAATGGCTTGATTCATGCAGGCAGACAAATGTTCAAAATAAATGTTGTACTTTGTGCTACAAGAGGCGAAGCGGTAAGTGGTGAAACCTGGGAAGAACATATAATTAATTGGAAAAAATAATTTAATTGAGATTATTAATAATTGCTTAAAATAAAAAATAAGCACAGCGACCTTGATTGACACCAAAATCGCTGTGCTTTTTCATCTTGCTCAGATAATATTCGTAAAATTAAAAGCTCATTGGAGTTGATCAAATATGAACCTTAGTTTCATGGACATACTTTGGCTGCTTATTCTAGTTGTTACCATTTTTCCGATGTTAAAACAACGAAGTATAACTGCTCAACGACTCTCTCTTCTGCGAAAAATTGAAAAAAAGCGCAAATCGCGTGTAATCAGCCTGATTCACCGCCAAGAAGCTATCAGTCTGCTAGGAGTCCCAATAAGCCGGTATATCAATATTGAGGATTCGGAAGCTGTTCTCCGGGCTATTCGTCTAACCCCGGATGATATGCCCATCGATCTGATATTGCACACTCCTGGCGGATTAGTTCTCGCCTCCGAACAAATTGCCTGGGCACTAAAACAACACGAATCAAAAATAACCGTATTTGTTCCCCATTATGCAATGTCCGGCGGAACAATGATTGCAATGGCTGCAGACGAAATTGTAATCGATCCTAATGCAGTTCTCGGTCCCGTCGACCCACAACTTGGACAATACCCTGCAGCTTCTATTGTAAAAGCGGTTAAGCAAAAGAATATTAACAGAATTGACGACAATACGCTTATTTTAGCAGATATGGCCGAAAAAGCCATCCACCAGGTTCAAGAATTTGTAAAAAATCTTCTCCTGGATAAAATGTCTCCTGATAAAGCAGAAGAAATAGCTCGTACCCTTGCAGAAGGCCGCTGGACCCATGATTACCCAATCACCTGCGATAAACTGCATGAAATGGGACTGCCGACTATTTGCAATGATATGCCGTTAGAGGTCTACGCACTTATGGAGTTATACCCCCAGCCAGCCCAACAAAAACCATCAGTACACTATATTCCATAAACTTACGCTCCATCGAAAGAAAGCTTATACCCTTTTTGAATAGCAAAACAATTTACGCTTACAAGTAAATAATCTATAGCAATGACAACAGTTTTTCCAGTTCCGGCCGGCAAAAATGATACTTTTCCCCGCAGAAGTGGCAGATGACTTCTGCCTGCCCTTCTGCTATCATTTCACTCAATTCCTGCTTACCCAGACTTATCAGCACTTCCTGTATGCGTTCCCTTGAACAAGGACAGCTAAAAGCCAGTGGTATTGGTTGGTATATAGTAACCGCCAAGCCATTTAACACAGTATTTATTATGCCAGCGGCATCCTGTCCTTCACTAATCATCTGAGAAACCGGAGGCAAATGAGCTAAGTTTCGCTCCAATTTAACCACTACTTCATCAGTCGTGTCAGGCATGGCCTGCAGCATGAACCCACCGGCAGCTTTTACTGTCCAATCCGGCTGTACCAGTACACCTAAGGCTACACTGGAAGGTGTTTGTTCAGATACTGTCAAATAATTAGTAATATCTTCGGCTATTTCACCACTTACCAACTGAACACTGCCGGTAAATGGCTGTTTAAGGC
>JAEYSJ010000238.1 GCA_023434855.1 Bacillota bacterium
TAAAGGCGGACAGCGAGCCCAGCAGGTAACCTAACAAAGATACCAGCCAGGCTGCGATAATCGTAAACTCGCCTTGCTTTGACAAGAAACCTGCCAAAGCTACTAGTATGCTGCCGGGGAAGGGCAGCCCAATTGCTTCCAAAAAAACTCCCGCAAACACCCCCGGCAGCCCCAGGCTGCTTAATACTTCAAGAATAGTGTCGAACAAAGCATCACCTCCCGCCCAACCTCCCTGCTAATCTATCCACTTGTTCGATAAACAATGTTATTTACACATAAAGGTATGCATGCATTTGGCTTTCCAAAGATAGTAACCCTTTTAGCATAAATTTTAGTACTGTCTCTTTTGATGCGCACTTCGTTCAAGGGAAAGGTACTGCACTTAGTGTATACCAAACTGTCCATAGTGATACTTGAAGCGCAAGCGGCTATACCACAAGCCTGTATGCCAAACAAACCAGGCCCCGGATCAGAAGTAATCACCTGAATCCGGGGCCTAATTTAACGTATTGTTTCCCAGATTGTCCCTGGTTCATAATCCACGGTTTTTACGATACTCAGGATGCAAGCTCAGCTTTATTAATACCTTAGTGCTCTTTTCTTTCAGCTTGTAGTTTCCGCCACAAAGTAGAGCGTCCAATGTTGAGTTTTTCTGCAACAGCAACGTAATCCTGACTATAAATATCTAACATTCTCTTGATAATCTCTCTCTCAAATTGATAAACACTCGCTTTTAGTTCCTGGTGTAAATTTATTCTTAACGAAATGGTATTTCCGTCAGCCAAATCCATATCAATCAATTTATTCAGTAGTTCTGACCAATTCTTTTGATTGGGGGAATAACTTATTGCTAAAGCAAAACGTTCCATTACGTTAGATAATTCCCGAATGTTACCTGGCCAATTATAGGAAACTAAAACTTTCTCCATTTCCTTAACAACAGTATCATATGGAATATGAACAGTAAAACGTTTGAGAAAGTCTATTGCTAACACTGGCACATCTTCAAGTCGGTCCCGCAGTGGTGGAATCTTTAAATTCAATACGTTCAACCGATAATACAAATCGTCACGAAACTGCCCTTCAGCTACTCTCTTCTTTAAGTCCTTGTTAGTGGCACTGATAACACGAATATCTACAGGAATAATTCTATTATCCCCGACGCGCCTTACTTCTTTTTCTTGCAGTACTCTCAGCAATCTGGCTTGTAAAGGCTGTGGTATCTCTCCAATCTCATCAAGAAAAATTGTGCCTTTATGCGCTAATTCAAATAGCCCGGGTCTTCCGTCCTTTTTTGCACCTGTAAAAGCTCCTCCTTCATACCCAAAGAGCTCACTTTCCAATAAGCTTTCTGGAATAGCAGCACAATTGATCGCTACAAAGGGGCCACTTTTTCTTTTACTGGCATTATGAATACTCTGTGCAAATAGTTCTTTTCCTGTTCCAGATTCTCCTTGAATTAACACTGTTGATTCAGTTGTTGCATATTGCTCGGCTTTTTGTTTTAGTTCAATCATTTTTACATTCTTGCTCAAAATATCTTGAATAGCATATCGAGCCACAAACCCCTTAGAATAGATCTTCTTTCTTATCAATTCTTCAAGATATTGGATCTTTGTGACATCTTCAAATGTTCCCACAACCCCAATTTTCTTCCCATCAAGAAGAATTGGAATACGGTTGGTAGCAATAATACCACCCATAACTTCCTGTAATTGAGCCAGCTCTGCATTTCCACTTTTAAATACTTCTTGCATCCGTGTATTAGGTATGACATCTTGTACAGATTTACCAATTGCCGTATCGCCTTGTATATGGAAAATCCGCTCTGCCGAAGCATTAAAAATGGTGATCCTGTTTTGATGATCTGTAACAATAATCCCTTCCGCAATTGAATCCAGGACCTTTTCTATTCTTGCACTACGACTTCGTTCTGCCTTGCGCACCCGAGCAACATGCAGAGCTTCTTCTAGGGCACGAGATACAGTCTCTTCGCCGCACTCAACCAGGACTCCTTTCGCCCCCAGTTGATCTGCAAAGTGGACAATGACACTTCCACCGATCATTACGTTAATGCCTCTATTAAGAGCATCTTCCATACCTTTTTTAATTTCTTGGTGGTTATTAAACAGATACTCATGAATTTTAACACCACAAATTTCTTCTATGAAATGAATATTATGTAATTTCTCACCATACTTAAAAAATGCTACTTCCTTTACCTTCCCTCGAATTGTATATAAAACTCGTAACACATCCGAAAAAGTAACCGGAATATTCACAACGGGGATATTGACAGCTTTCCTAATATACTCAGCAGTTCCACCACGGCTCAAAATTACGTCGAACGACGCTTCTATTTGACAAGCAAGCGCCGCAGCCTCCTCCAGGGTGGCAGAGGTTGTAAAGGTTTGTACACCTGCCCTGTCAGCCAGACGTTTAAATGCATCAGTCATTTTGCTATCAGCATAAATAAGTGCTACTTTTATTTCGTTCTCGCTGTACAGCCCCAATTGCGCTTCCATCTTTTGCCCCCCCTGTATATTTCGACGTGTATTCATTCCTTATACTATTCAACATTTTATGTTTATTATTCCTTCTATCATCCACGGCTTGAAGTGCATAACGCTTTGCTTGCTGTATTATTTATACCGCCCCGTATGCGGCCTGAGCCTTAAATACCTTCATAGAGGCATGCTTTGACCATGTGGCTCGTTAAGTCTTTTTGAATATAATCACGTACCAAATAAACTGCCTGTAAGTATTCAGACAAATTCACATTGGTCTGAATACCCATGGATTGCAGCATATTTACTAAATCTTCTGTAGCGGCATTGCCTGCAGCTCCCGGCGCAAACGGGCAACCTCCCAAGCCGCCAACCGACGTTTCAAAAATGGTAATCCCTGCCTCCATAGCGGCCAAAGTATTCGCAAGAGCCATCCCCCGTGTATCATGAAGATGCATGCCTATAGGAATCTCCGAAAATTCTCGTAAAACCCTCTGTGCTAACGCGGATACTTGCTGTGGTTGTGCCACACCAATAGTGTCACAAAGGATAACTTCTCGCACGCCTATTTCGACAGCTGCTTGAATTAAACTCAAGACTAATTCAGCCTCGATTTTTCCCTCAAAAGGACATCCAAATGAAGTGGCTGCATCTAATCGAACCTTAAGGTCGGGCATTACTGCGATAATACTTTGAAGCTCTGCCAAAGACGCTTCCCTAGTTCTGTTGATATTAGCTAAATTATGTTTTTCACTAGCAGATATCACATACGTTACTTCGCGTAAACCAGAGTTATAAGCTTTTTGGGCACCTTTCAGGTTAGGAACTAACGCAATGGGACGCAATTTAGTGCCCTTATGCTTTTCCAAAATGTTTTTAACGATTTCATCTGCATCTGCCATCTGCGGTATTGCTTTAGGATGGACAAACGATGTTATTTCAATTGCACCAATCCCCGCATTAATCATAGATTCAATAATAAGCAATTTTGTTGCTATGCTAATTGGCGTTTTAATATTTTGAAAACCATCTCGAGGTCCGACTTCAATAATTTTAATACCTGCTGGCAATTTCATTAACTTTCCTCCTGACTGCTAGTAAGCACTATCCTTCGATAATTCCTTTGGCCTTTAATTCTGTCAGTTTTGCTTCATCATAGCCAAGGTATGTCTTTAAAAATTCGTGCGTATGCTGTCCCAGCTCCGGTGCTGGTGTATTAATTTTGCATTCAGTTTCCGAAAATTTAATATGACATCCAGTCAATGTGGTTTTCCCAGCTTTGGGATGATCTACTTCCACAAACATTTCCCGAGCTCGGGCTATATGAGGATCTGTTGTTATATCGGAAACTTTGTTTACCGGTGCTGCGGGGCAGCCTTTCTTCAAGAGGTCATTGATAATATCATCGGCCTCCTTATCTTTAGACCATTCTTCTATAATTTGTTTTAAAGCGGCATGATTTTTAACACGATCGGCGTTTTCCTTAAAGCGCGGATCTTCCAGCAAATCATTTCGCCCCATATAATCAGTCAACAGGGCAAACAACTTGTTATTACCAGCGCCAATAATAAAGGTTTTATCCTTTGCTTTAAAAGTATCATAAGGATATACCGATTCATAACGGTTACCAATGCGCTCAGGATCCTTACCTGTTGCAAAATAAATTTGCGTAATAATTTCCATACCGGATACAACAGAATCGACCAGAGCCACATCTACTTTGTCTCCATGGCCGTTTTGTAATTTATTCGAATAAGCAGCCAAAATACCAATGGTCATATTAAGCCCTGCCAAAACGTCAGCAATAGCCGTTCCGCTACGGGTTGGTTCACCATCAGGCCAGCCTGTAGTACTCATTAGTCCGCCCATTCCTTGGCCAATGATATCGTAGCCAGGACGCTTTGCATAAGGACCATAATGACCGAAGCCAGATACAGCGCCATAAATAAGACCGGGATGAATCTTTTTTAAGTCGTCATAACCAAGGCCTAGCTTTTCCATAGTTCCAGGGCGGAAGTTTTCCAGCAGGATATCAAATTCTTTTATAAGTTTTTTGAAAATCGAACGGCCTGCTTCTTCTTTTAAATTAATGACAATCGATTTTTTATTGCGATTTAAATTCATGAAATACGCTGATTCACCATTAATCATTGGTGTAAAGCCACGCGAATCATCACCCCGGCCAGGAACCTCCAGTTTCACCACTTCTGCTCCCATATCAGCTAAGATCATTCCGCTGTACGGTCCTGCCAGAACCCGTGTCAAATCTAAAACTCGAACTCCATCTAATACTCCGCAATTTCCCATAACTATATCCTCCTAAAGTGTCTGTTTAAGAAATGGTACTAGACCACCATCATTAATCAAAACCATAATATGACTAGGAATTTTACTGCATCGATAGGTTTCGTTTTTTGTGTAATTTATGATAATTCCATTTGCAAGATCAATTGAAATATCATCGTTGTCAGAAATTTTCTCTATCTCTTCACACTCAATCGCCGGTATTCCCAGATTGATTGCATTGCGATAAAAAATTCGAGCAAAAAATTTTGCTACTATCGCTCCAACCCCCAAATGTTTAAGGGCTAAAGGTGATGTCTCCCGGCTGGATCCGGAACCGAAATTGGCACCTGCTACTACAATGTCTCCCCTTTTTATTCTTGTTGAAAAAGTAGGGTCGACTGCACTCATTGCGTATTTAGAGGCTTCAGCTACACTAAGTTCCATATACTGAGGCGGGGAAATAATATCTGTGTTTATGTTGTCACCGAACTTAAGCACTTTGCCACAAATTGGTTTGCTCATATCCATTTCCTCCTACAATAAGTCCCGCGGATCTGTAATGATGCCTGTAACAGCACTGGCTGCTACTACTAACGGTGATGCCAGATAAATATTCGACTCTTTGCTTCCCATACGGCCAAGGAAATTGCGATTCGTAGACGAAATACAGTTTTCACCACTCGCCAGTAAGCCCGAGTGAAGTCCCACGCATACCCCGCATGAAGGGGCCATAATGGTAGCTCCAGCCTCAATCAATGTCTCCAAAATGCCCTCTTTATTAGCTCTTATCCAGACTTCTTGTGACGCCGGAGAAACCA
>JAEYSJ010000239.1 GCA_023434855.1 Bacillota bacterium
CAACGTGAGCAGTATTAATAGTAATACCGCGTTCTCTTTCTTCCGGGGCTTTATCGATTTGGTCATAAGCCATGAATTCAGCGCCGCCTGATTTGGAAAGAGTAAGGGTAATAGCCGCTGTCAGCGAAGTTTTACCATGGTCAACGTGACCAATGGTACCAATATTTACGTGCGGTTTGGTTCTTTCAAACTTTTTCTTTGCCATTGTATTTTTGCCTCCTTAAGTTTGCACAAATAAGAATTATATTTATGCACCTTTCATTTTTGTAACAATCGCCTCGGAAATATTCTTCGGCACTTCATCGTAATGGCTAAATTCCATTGAATAGTTACCACGGCCTTGCGTTCTGGAACGCAGGTCGGTAGCGTAACCAAACATTTCGGCGAGCGGCACAAATGCCCTGATGGACTGAGCGCCTGACCGTGCTTCCATACCTTCTATACGTCCCCGGCGAGAATTTAAATCGCCGATAACATCACCCATATATTCTTCAGGCACTACTACTTCTACTTTCATGTATGGTTCCAGCAGAACCGGGCTAGCTTTGGCAGCACCTGCCTTGAAGCCCATGGATCCGGCAATTTTAAAGGCCATTTCCGCGGAGTCAACATCGTGGTACGAGCCATCATAAACAACCACTTTTATATCAACCATTGGATAGCCTGCTAATACGCCATTTTCCATAGCTTCTTTAATACCGGCTTCTATTGGATTGATGTACTCCTTAGGAATAGCGCCACCGACTACTTTATTTTCAAAGGTAAAGCCTTGGGCTGGTTCCTGGGGAATCAGTTCGAGCCAACAATGACCGTACTGTCCACGGCCACCAGACTGACGAACAAACTTACCCTCGGACTTAACTGTCTTACGAATGGTTTCACGATAAGCAACTTGCGGCTTACCAACATTACATTCCACTTTAAACTCACGCAGCATACGGTCTACAATGATTTCCAAATGTAGTTCGCCCATACCGGAGATTAAAGTTTGACCGGTTTCCTGGTCGGTATTCATCCTGAAAGTAGGATCTTCCTCAGCCAGTCTGGCCAGTGCCACTCCCATTTTTTCCTGATCGGCCTTAGTTTTGGGCTCTACAGCCACCTGGATAACCGGTTCAGGAAATACCATGGACTCTAAAATAATCGGATTTTTATCATCACACAGCGTATCACCGGTAGTTGTATCCTTGAGGCCAACAGCGGCGGCAATATCGCCAGTGTAAACTATCTCAATCTCCTCGCGGTGATTGGCATGCATCTGCAAAATACGTCCGATACGTTCTTTCTTGCCCTTAGTGGAATTAAACACATAGGAACCGGAAGAAAGTTTGCCGGAGTAAACCCTAAAGAATGCCAATTTGCCGACATAAGGGTCAGCCATAATTTTGAAAGCTAACGCCGAAAACGGCAAGTTATCATCAGCAGCACGTTCATCTTCCGCACCGCTATCGGGATTGACCCCGCGAATGGCGGGAATATCCGTCGGTGCCGGCATGTATTCCACAACTGCATCCAACAGTGGCTGCACACCTTTGTTTTTGTAAGAGGAACCGCATAAAACCGGCGTCATCTGACAAGCTATGGTTGCTTTACGAATACCTGCCATGATTTCCTCTTTGGTAAGTTCTTCACCCTCGAGGTATTTCATCATCAGTTCGTCATCGCTTTCGGCCACAGCGTCCAGGAGGTTCTGGCGGTATAATTCCGCCTGCTCTATGAGATCCTCAGGGATATCAGTAGCTTCACTGGTTTTACCCAGATCATCGGTATAAACGATAGCTCTCATTTCTACCAGATCAACAAGACCTTTAAATGTATCTTCATAACCAATCGGCAATTGAATAGGCACAGCATTTGCGCCCAACCGGCTTTTCATCATATCAACAACACGATAAAAATCCGCGCCGATCATATCCATTTTGTTTACATAAGCCATACGTGGAACACCATATTTATCTGCCTGGCGCCACACTGTTTCTGATTGCGGTTCCACGCCACCTTTAGCGCAGAATACCGCAACTGAACCATCAAGTACCCTGAGCGACCGTTCTACCTCAACAGTAAAGTCCACGTGTCCTGGTGTGTCAATTATATTTATACGATGGCCTTGCCATTGACAAGTAGTGGCCGCGGAGGTAATAGTAATACCCCGTTCTTGTTCCTGCACCATCCAGTCCATCGTTGCAGCGCCATCATGTACTTCACCAATTTTGTGTACTCTACCAGTATAAAACAGTATACGTTCAGTTGTTGTGGTCTTGCCGGCGTCAATATGAGCCATGATGCCAATGTTCCGCGTCTTTTCGAGAGGAAACTTTCGGGCCACTAACAAATCACTCCTAACTGTTTAGCGTTTGCCTTATATATCGAATTACATCTCATTTATTTCTTCATCACCCTGTTTACTTAAAGGCAAAATTACCAACGATAATGGGCAAACGCTTTATTGGCCTCAGCCATTTTATGAGTATCTTCCTTTTTCTTTATGGTTGCGCCGGCATTGTTCGCCGCATCCATGAGCTCCGCAGCCAGTCTTTCACGCATGGTTTTTTCTCCACGCAGCCTGGAGTAGTTAACCAACCAGCGAATACCCAAGGATAAACGGCGGTCAGCACGCACTTCCACAGGCACTTGGTAATTAGCGCCACCTACACGGCGGGCACGCACTTCCAGCACCGGCATAGCATTTTTTAATGCTGTATCAAATACCTCTAACGGATCTTTACCTGTTTTCTCCCGAATAATATCAAATGCATCATATACGATATTTTCGGCAACACCTTTTTTGCCCATCATCATAATTTTGTTGACAAATCTTGTGACAATCTTGGAATTGTACACTGGATCAGGCAATACGTCACGCTTGGGCACAGGACCTTTTCTTGGCATAATATCCCTCCTTCAACCTGAGTCTGTTTCAAAACACCCATCTGCTTCGCCGTACATTCTATTTGAAGATATTTGCATACCAGCATGCTGTGCTAGTAAAACGACCTCCAACAGAACGTGCTCTTGCGAGCGCTCGCACGTCCTTTCGAACAGGCTCCTGTTCAATCGGCAAATAGTGACCGATTTCCTAGTAATACTTGTTTTGCCTGTACGAATATACAAACCACGTACGCCTTCGCTCACGTTCTCATCGCGCCTCGCATCTGTGCATTTTTAAACAGCCTCCTCTGTTAATGTCTAACGCACGATTTTATTTCTTAGCACGTTTGGCGCCATATTTCGATCTACCCTGATTACGCTTTTGCACCCCGGCGGTATCCAGCGCGCCACGCACAATGTGGTAACGAACGCCAGGCAGGTCTTTGACCCTACCACCTCTGATAAGCACAACAGAGTGCTCCTGCAGATTATGACCAATGCCAGGAATATACGCGGTAACCTCAATTCCATTGGTCAAACGTACCCTTGCCACCTTACGTAATGCAGAGTTCGGTTTCTTAGGAGTAGTTGTATACACCCTTGTGCAAACACCACGCTTCTGTGGACACTCTTTCAGCGCAGGTGCAGTAGATTTTTTCTCCATTTCCTCTCTACTTTTGCGTACTAATTGACTAATTGTCGGCATAAGTACACCTCCTTCCTCAAACATCAGATTTATTATAAAAAATTTTGTTTCCCAAATGACTAACTATTAATCTCTATCAGGAAACAAAATGTTTAACGCCCTTTAATCCTATTTCAACACAGCTATAGCTGCCGCGCCAACCTCAATACCGCAGGCTTTACCCAATTCAGTCATAGTAGATACCATTTCTATCGCTATGCCTTTTGGTCCGCATAACTCTTTGAGGGGAGTTGTTACCCGCTTGTCAGCATCTTCAGCTATATATACCAGCCGGGCTGTTCCCTTTTCTACAGCCTTAGCCGTTTGTTTTACGCCAATCACTTTCTTGGCATTTTTCAATGTGTCCAGCGGCATAAGGTTCACTCCTTAATTTTTACAAACAAATCCAGTCGTGTTTCAGACACTCTAATATCTTACCATTTCCTAATGTGACTGTCAACAAACTTCTTATAAAAATAGCAAAACCCCCTAGATTTTATGCCTGGTTCTATGCCCACGGTCCCGTGAGTGTCATTTTATTAAAGGGTACTTGGCGCCTGTTAGACGGCTAAGCCGTTTAACAATTACCAAGTACCCTTTTATTTTTTACCGTCGCATCAATTCTTATACTTCCACTTTAACGGGATGATTAATCCTAATGTTACGGTAACGGCTCATGCCGGTGCCGGCGGGCACCAGTTTGCCGATAATTACATTTTCTTTAAGTCCCAACAGAGGGTCAATTTTACCTTTAATAGCTGCCTCTGTGAGTACACGGGTAGTTTCCTGGAAAGAAGCGGCTGATAAGAAAGAATCGGTAGCAAGCGAGGCTTTAGTAATACCGAGAAGGATAGGACGGGCCACCGCGGGCTCACCGCCTGCTTCAATTGCCTGAGCGTTTTCCTCTTCAAAAGTATTAACATCAATGTATTCGCCTGGCAAAAGTTCAGTATCGCCTGGTTCTTCCACCTTTACCTTATGCAGCATCTGCCGCACCATAACTTCTATGTGCTTGTCATTAATTTCAACGCCCTGGGATTTATACACTTTCTGCACTTCATATACCAGATAACGCTGCGTGGCTTGTAGACCGCTTACCCGCAAAATGTCATGGGGATTAACCGAACCTTCAGTTATACGGTCACCTGCTTTAACCATATCCCCGTCTTTTACAATAACCCTGGCACCATAAGGAATTTGGTATACGCGCTCTTCACCATTCGTTGGTATCACCGTCAATTTACGCACACCTTTGGTTTCCTTAAAGTCCACCTTACCGTCAGTTTCGGTAATTATTGCCTGACGCTTAGGCTTACGGGCCTCAAATAATTCTTCTACCCTTGGCAAACCTTGCGTGATATCATCCCCGGCTACACCGCCTGTATGGAATGTACGCATGGTAAGCTGGGTACCAGGTTCGCCGATTGACTGGGCGGCAATTATACCAACTGCCTCACCTACATCGACAGGATTCCAGGTTGCCAGATTACGACCATAGCATTTAATACATACACCGTATTGAGATTTACAAGTCAGTACCGAGCGGATTAATACTTTTTGCCGTACGGCGACTATTTTGTCGGCTATATCATCAGTAATTTCCTCATTAGTACGGATAATCAGCTCGCCGGTATCAGGATCAGCAATATCCTCAGCTACATAGCGTCCAACAATACGATCTTTAAGAGGTTCAATGACGCCGGCACCCTCTTTGATGGCTTCAACCTCAATACCTTTTATATTATTGTTACGTACTTTAACTTCACGGACGTCACTAGTTAGAACTGCTTCAATATGTTCTTCCGTTAAAGGCGTATCTGCGGGAACAATCTCTTCCCCTGCGCTGTTTTTAATCGAATCGGTAGTATTCTTGCCGAGCATTTCGCGAACCATTGCTTCCTTAAGCGCTTTGCGTACTTTTTCCTCTGGCTCACCTAAAGCAATAGTTTCACTTGTCGCCGCCATATTTACATCCTCTTCAGTAGGTGTAGACAAACCGCGTACAATAATTTCCGGCACGCCGTGTTCGCCTATCAGGCGCAGATTATCTTGATCCAACACGGTGTTTTGTGGCATAAGCACGTCAGCCGTTTTAGGATCGGTAACATCTGCTGCCAGTACCCTGCCAAATAGTGTATCTTTTAAGAATTCAATGGCACTTGAACTTGACTGAGCCAGCCGCGCCCGTTCCCGTACCAGATTAATCCCTACTACATCACAGTCTTCCTCCCGGACAATAACATCCTGCGCTACATCAACCAGACGTCTGGTAAGATAACCGGAGTCAGCTGTCCTTAGGGCCGTGTCAGCCAAACCTTTACGCGCGCCGTGAGTGGAAATAAAGTACTCCAACACCGTCAGTCCCTCACGGAAGTTAGCTTTAATCGGTAAGTCAATAATCCGGCCGGACGGATCGGCCATTAGGCCCCGCATACCGGCCAATTGACGAATTTGCTGGATATTACCACGCGCCCCGGAATTGGCCATCATATATACCGGGTTAAACCTGTCAAGGTTATTCATCATTGCAGTAGTAACATCATCAGTTGCTTTGGTCCATAAGGTAATAATTTTCTTATACCGTTCATCATCGGTAATCAGACCACGGCGATACTGCTTATCGATAATATCAACCTGTGCTTCAGTATTAGCCAAGATTTCCTTTTTAGCCGGAGGAATCTTAATATCTGAAATTGCTACAGTCACCCCGGCACGGCAGGCAAAAGCATATCCCAGCCTTTTAACACTGTCAAGAACGTTGGCTGTCTTGGAATTGCCGAACTGGCTATATGAAGAAGCCACAAGCTTGCCCAGCTGTTTTTTATCCATCAGAATGCCCAAGTACCATTCTTCATTGCCGCTTTCGGTCTTTTGTTTATAATAATAACGAATTTCTTCAGGCAAACTCTCGTTAAAAATCATCCGTCCCAACGTAGTGTTAACCAAGCCATAGCCAGGTATGCGAACCTTGATCTGGGCATGTAAGGATAATTCTTTATGCTGATAGGCCAGCAGCGCTTCATTTATAGTGCCGACAATCTTGCCTTCACCCAAAGCTCCGGGTTTTTCAATTGTCAGATAGTAAGCCCCCAAAACCATATCCTGGGTTGGCGTAGCTACCGGCTTGCCATCTTTAGTAGATAAGATATTATGCGCCGCCAGCATTAGAAGCCGTGCTTCAGCCTGAGCCTCAGCTGACAGCGGCACATGAACTGCCATTTGGTCGCCGTCAAAGTCGGCATTATATGCAGTGCATACCAATGGATGGATTTTTATTGCCCTGCCTTCCGACAATACTGGCTCAAAAGCCTGAATACCCAGCCGATGTAATGTCGGGGCGCGGTTTAATAATACAGGATGTTCTTTGATAACCTCTTCCAATACATCCCATACTTCGGGGCGAACCCGTTCCACCATCCTTTTGGCGCTTTTAATATTATGGGCATGGCCGGCATTTACCAGCTTTTTCATAACAAACGGCTTAAATAGCTCCAGCGCCATTTCTTTTGGCAAACCACATTGGTGAAGTTTTAATTCAGGACCAACTACGATAACTGAACGGCCGGAATAATCCACCCGTTTACCCAACAGGTTCTGCCGGAAACGTCCTTGTTTGCCTTTGAGCATATCGCTCAGGGACTTAAGCGGACGATTGCCTGGTCCGGTAACAGGGCGACCGCGGCGACCATTATCAATCAGCGCGTCAACGGCTTCCTGCAGCATGCGTTTCTCATTGCGGACAATAATATCCGGCGCACCTAAGTCCAGGAGACGTTTGAGACGATTGTTACGGTTAATAACCCTGCGGTACAAGTCGTTCAAATCCGACGTAGCAAAACGTCCGCCGTCCAGTTGCACCATTGGCCTTAGTTCCGGTGGAATAACCGGGATAACATCCATAATCATCCAATCAGGATTGTTACCGGATTTGCGGAAAGCTTCTACCACCTCCAGCCGGCGAATGGCGCGTATTTTCCGCTGCCCGCTTACTTCCTTAAGTTCCTGGCGCAGTTCTTTACTAAGTTTTTCAAGGTCTAATTCGGACAGCAGTTTCTTAATGGCTTCGGCTCCCATGCCAACCTTGAAAGCATTCCCATATTTATCGCGGTATTCCCGGTACTCATTTTCGTTTAACAACTGTTTTTTCATAAGTGGCGTATCGCCGGGATCAAGTACGATATATGAAGCAAAATATAGCACCTTTTCTAAAGAACGGGGTGAAATATCCAGGATAAGTCCCATACGGCTTGGTATGCCCTTAAAATACCAAATATGGGATACCGGGGCAGCTAACTCGATATGGCCCATGCGTTCGCGACGCACCTTGGAACGGGTTACTTCAACGCCGCAGCGGTCGCAGATAATTCCCTTATAACGAATTCGCTTATATTTACCGCAGTGACACTCCCAATCCCGTGTCGGTCCAAAAATTTTCTCGCAAAATAGCCCTTCCCTTTCAGGCTTAAGAGTACGGTAGTTTATTGTTTCAGGCTTTCTCACTTCGCCATGTGACCACTTGCGTATCTGATCAGGCGAGGCTATGCCAATACGCATTGAATCAAAATTATTTACGTCTAACAAAGGGTTAATCACTCCCTTATCAATTATTCGAAGTCGTCATCTAAGTCACCCAAATAATCCTGCGGCCTGACCTTTTTGGTATCTCTGGTCTTGATCTTTTTCGCTGTCTTTTTTAAGGGTAGCTCAAAATCTTCATCCTCTTCAATCTTTGCAGGAATAAACTTGTCGCTGTCCATTTCCCCAATCTCGGCAATAATATCAAGTTCCTCTTCCAACGGCTCAATATCGTCGCCTGCCTCGAGCTCATCCAACATATCTTCTTCAATGTCGGACGGTTTACGATCATGGGGCGCTGGACGCTCCCCTTCCTCGCCTCCTAAACTGAGTTCAAGTTCCTTTGCTGTTTCCTGAACATCCTCATCCGACTCACGGATAAGAATTTCCTGAGCGTCTTCAGTCAAAATCTTGACATCAAGGCCAATACTTTGCAACTCTTTTATCAAAACCTTGAATGACTCAGGCACGCCAGGCTCAGGCACGTTCTCTCCTTTAACAATAGCTTCATAGGTTTTTACACGGCCCACCACATCGTCGGATTTAACAGTCAATAGTTCCTGCAGTGTATAGGCCGCACCATAAGCTTCCAACGCCCATACTTCCATTTCACCGAACCGCTGACCGCCAAACTGGGCTTTACCACCCAATGGCTGCTGGGTAACCAACGAGTACGGTCCTGTAGAACGGGCATGAATCTTATCATCTACCAAGTGAGCCAATTTCAAGATATATACATAACCAACCGTAACATGATTATCAAAAGGTTCGCCGGTCCGCCCGTCAAACAGCTCAGTCTTGCCGTCAGTGGATAATCCCGCCGCTTCCAGAGTTTTAAACACTTCGTCTTCTTTTGCACCATCAAATACCGGAGTCGCCATATGCACACCGGCAAGATCAGGTTTAGGCAGACCATTTTTTTCTATATCATAACCGACTGACTTAAGCCGCTCTTCAACCACCGGATCTTTAGCTTTTATTTGCATACCCAGAGCAGCCGCAGCCATTCCTAAGTGGGTTTCCAATACTTGCCCGATATTCATTCGTGAAGGTACGCCAAGCGGATTTAAGACTATCTGCACAGGTGTGCCATCCGGCAGGAAGGGCATATCCTCCTCACGCATAATGCGGGATACAACACCCTTATTACCATGACGGCCGGCCATTTTGTCACCCTCGGAAATTTTCCGTTTTTGGGCAATGTACACCCGTACTAAATGATTTACGCCTGGCGGCAATTCATCGCCATTTTCCCGGCTAAACACTTTGACATCGACGATTTTGCCTGCTTCACCATGAGGCACCCTCAGGGAAGTATCACGAACTTCACGGGCTTTTTCACCAAATATGGCGCGCAGCAACCGTTCTTCAGCTGTAAGCTCAGTCTCACCTTTAGGCGTGACCTTACCGACTAATATGTCACCTGGCCGAACTTCGGCACCAACGCGGATAATTCCCCTGTCATCCAAATCCTTCAATACCTCTTCAGCAACATTGGGAATATCCCGGGTGATTTCTTCAGGACCTAATTTGGTATCCCTGGCGTCACACTCATATTCTTCTATATGAATTGAAGTAAATACATCCTCTTTAACCAGACGCTCACTTAGTAAAATAGCGTCTTCATAGTTGTAACCTTCCCATGGCATAAAAGCTACCAGTACATTAAACCCCAAAGCCAACTCTCCACGGTCGGTAGACGGTCCGTCAGCCAATACCTGCCCTTTTTCCACCCGCTCCCCTTTAAAAACAATCGGCTTTTGATTAATGCAAGTACCTTGGTTAGAACGGATAAATTTCAATAGCTTATAAGTATCAAGCGAACCCTTGTCAGTACGTATCTGAACTTCCAATGCGGTTACCTTTTCCACCAAGCCGGCGTTTTTGGCCAAGACCACTACTCCTGAATCGCGGGCTGCTTTATACTCCATACCTGTACCTACCAATGGTGCCTGTGTCCTTAAAAGAGGTACAGCCTGACGCTGCATGTTGGCACCCATCAAAGCCCTGTTGGCGTCGTCATTCTCCAAAAAGGGAATCATGGCAGTAGCTATGGACACCACTTGTTTCGGCGAAACATCCATATAGTCAACTTTTTCAGCCGGTACAACCAATGTCTCATGTTTGTACCGCACAATTACGCGTGGTGCTTTAAACCAGTTATCATCTGTAAGCTCTTCATTAGCCTGAGCACAGACTACTTCGTCCTCTTCATCGGCGGTCAAATAACGTACCTCGTCAGTAACTTTGCGGTTTTCCTTATCAATTTTGCGGTATGGTGTTTCGATAAAACCGAACTCATTGATACGGCCAAAAGTAGCAAGCGAGCCGATAAGACCGATATTCGGACCTTCAGGAGTTTCAATCGGACACATACGACCATAATGAGAATGGTGGACGTCACGCACTTCAAAACCTGCGCGCTCCCGACTTAATCCTCCTGGTCCCAAGGCACTCAAGCGGCGTTTATGAGTTAATTCCGCCAAAGGATTCGTCTGATCCATAAATTGTGATAACTGACTTGAACCGAAAAATTCTTTAATAGCCGCCACAACGGGACGTATATTAATTAATGCTTGCGGCGTAATAACATCCACATCCTGAATGGTCATGCGCTCTTTAACGACACGTTCCATCCTTGACAGGCCGATACGAAATTGATTTTGTAAAAGTTCTCCTACCGAACGAAGACGACGGTTTCCTAAATGGTCAATATCGTCCGGATTGCCATATCCCTCCATCAGATT
>JAEYSJ010000244.1 GCA_023434855.1 Bacillota bacterium
ATGATCACGATATCAAAAGTATTTACCAGGCATTAAACTACGGCATGGATAAATTCCTTAAATCCATTACTATGAGTAAAGTAGTAATCGGTATTTCCGGAGGAATTGATTCGGCCGTAAGCGCCGCCCTTTATACAAAATTACTGGGGCCAGACAATGTTTTACTTGTTAATATGCCAAGTATATACAACTCACAAACAACGAAAGACTTATCTACAAAATTAGCACGCAACCTGGGCTGTTTATACACAATTATGCCAATTCAGGAAACTGTCGATTATACTATAAATCAGCTTTCCAAAACACCAATAACCAACCTTTCCAATTACCAAGAAAGATTTCTTACAGTAACTTCCTTCGTTGCGGAGAATATTCAGGCACGGGATCGTTCATCCCGTATACTTGCCGGCATTGCGGCCGCTTTCGGCGGCGGTTTTACCTGTAATGCCAATAAGAGTGAAATGACCGTAGGTTACTCCACTCTTTACGGTGACCAGGCGGGTTTCCTCGCAGCCCTGGCTGATCTCTGGAAACACCAGGTTTATGCCTTAGCTGAATATATCAACAGTGAAGTTTACCAGCGAGAAGTTATTCCCCGGGAAACAATAGACCTGGTCCCCAGCGCTGAACTATCTTTTGAGCAAGCAGTTGACGAGGGCAAAGGGGACCCCATCATTTATCCCTACCACGATTACTTGTTTAGAGCTTTCATGGAATTCTGGAACAGAGCTACCCCTGAAGATATACTTACCTGGTATGCTGATGGCAAACTGGAAGAAAAAATCGGCTGTCAGCCCGGCCTGGTCAACCGATTGTTCCCCAGCCCCCAGGAATTTATTGCAGACTTAGAACGCTGGTGGCGGCTATACACAGGCATTGCTGTTGCCAAAAGAATACAGGCTCCCCCCGTGTTGGCAGTCAGCCGCCGGGCTTATGGCTTCGATCACAGGGAAGCACAGAATGGTGTATATTATACAGCTAACTATTTAGGGCTTAAAGAAAAGTTACTTAAAGAAAATATAGTTTTTGAATTAGGACGAATTTAAATTACTTTTGCTAAGCATAGGTCAATCAACGATTTGCGACTTACCTAATGAGTTATTTACTTGATATAACATAATAAAAAAACGTCGGAGATACTGAAAATCTCTGACGTTTTTCTTATTATTTGCTATATTCTGCGCAGTAACAACCAAATTACTATTCCCGCGAATGCAAAGAACAAAGTTATAGGTAAAACAATAAATATCAGCACTGCTAAAATAGCACCAAAAAATAATTTGGTAAGTAGACCTGTCCCTGTCAAATTTATTTGTCTAACATAAATCCGCCGGTCGGACTGACTGTTGCCATCTTTATAACAGGATCCTGTCTCCGTTTCTCCTTCCTGCTCTAGAGTAACACCTTGAAATTGGCGTTTCTCCTCTGGAGTAAGCACCTGAACCGCGGTCTCTGTCTGACAGCAATTGGAGCATTGCTGCTCACCCGGTCTAAGCTCAGCTCCGCAATGGGCGCACCGCATTTATCATCTCTCCAGTCAATGCAAATTTAGGTCATAAAGAGTGAAATAACAAAGCCTTCTTCACTAAGATAACGTGGATCAAACGGCTGCAATTTTAATATTTTATACAACTTACTACGGTTACTATATATACTGGCAGTTGAAATTCCTAAACTGTCAGCCATTTCTTCCACTGCAATATTATTAGTATAGTTTATCTGAGAATATGCGTACAACACGGCTGCTGCCCAAATAGCAGGTTTGCGCACAATTACATTGGTCAACTGACAGTAATCATGCCAAATCTTTTGTACCAGTTTAGTGTCATGCAATGAATAACCATATTCAGGAGTTATTTTATCCAAAAGTGCTACAACTTCCTTATTAGGTGGATTATTTTCTTCAATAAGCGGGAAAACCCGCTCTAACTGGGAAGTCGGAGTAACATTTACTTTTGCCAAAGTAACTAATACATCAATGGTATGTCTCACCACCAACGCATGGCGGCTAAAAAAATCTTGCAGCGTTGCGTCTGGCTGTTGAATGGCGAAAACAGCATTTTGTCTAATAACCTCCTCTTTTATCCGGCGGCGCAAATTGATACTAACTTCAATACTAGTGACATAATTAATCATAACTACGCCTTGAAAAAAGATATGTCCGAAAAACAACAGTTTTTTTAATGTTTTTAGGTCAAAATCAAAAAAGGGCATCTCAAACTTTTCATCAGTAAATAAGTTGACACACTCTACCCAATCCTGATTGACCACACGATTAATGTAAAACACCGCAAACCGGGCACTAAGCAAATCCTGCAGTATTTTTCGTTCGTCACTAGTCAGCCTTTCGCTCTGGGTTGCGTTAAAATGGGCCAGCGGTGTAATATCGTTATTCATTAAATGATAGTCAAATAAAAAATAATCCCAAAAGCCCAACCAGAATTCATCCTGTTCGTCTTCAGGAATATTATTAAAAGGACCGGTATACAAATAGAGAGCACGGTCAAAATCATTACTAAAATCCTCTTGTTGAAAATATGCACCCAATTTTATCATTAGACGTTCCACAGTATCGCTTACAATTCTGCCTAGATCGTTAGAAGGTATAGCTGAAATATTATCCGTTTCCTGGTTGAGTTTATTGCTGAGTAACCCCAACTCTCCTTCAACAATTGAATTGTCAATAAGTTTTAATTTTTCTCCGCCGGCAATTTCTTGTGCAGCATGTTCCAGTTCAGCCAAATCACCAATAATCTTCTTCCCTGCTAAATATCTATAAAAATCAATAAGTGTATCAAAAAACAGGCGAGCTTCCGGCAAAGTGACCTTGTAATCCGGATAATGAACTGACAGCCATTCTATTGCTAAACTATATTCCGGATATGAAATAGTTTCTAAGTCGTCATGATCCGAGTATTGCAAATATAAAATAAACATCTGCAACTTCCGCCATAATTCCCGTAGTTGTGCGTCGCTGGCCCCCTGCCAAGCTTTCTGCCGAAAAAATCCTTCAACCCATTCCCTCTTAACAGCAGGCTCCCAGGAAACCTCATCGTCATAAAAAGACCGTATTTGGTCATAAACGTTTTTCATTTTATTATAAGAATCTCCTTTAAAAATTACTTGAAATAAAAATCACTTCAAGTAGAAAGCACTATACCGCAAATCACTTCATGCACAACATTATATCATTTTTAAACGCTCAAATAAACGCCAAAAATAATATCCCACAATTACTTAGCTGTGGGATATTATATGCTTACCAATAAAAATTCGGAACAGACAAGTTTTCGTTCAACTCGTCGGATACATTTTCGCCTGATATAATACGTTCCGCGCGAGCCACATTGTCAACCTTTAACACTACCCTGGCATATTTTTCATTAGCGGAAAAAGCGTACATATATTCAATATTAATGCCGGCTGAACTTAACTTTTGCACCTTATCAAACAAGTCTCCCGGCTTATCTTCTATAGTGATTGCCAGCACAGGCGTAACTTTTACGGTAAAACCTGATCCCCGCAATATGCGTTCGACCTTTTCCGGTTCATTTACCACAATACGTAATATGCCAAAATCTGCTGTATCGGCCACTGCTAAAGCCCTGAGGTTAATTTCATGCTCTTTGAGTACCGCCAAAACTTCTGCCAACGTGCCGGGACGGTTTTCTACGAAAACTGACATCTGTTGAATAATCATGGTATTCCCCCCTATTATATTTTTCTTTTGTCAATCACACGTTTAGCCTTACCCTCACTACGTTCAATTGTTTTGCTGCCCACTAGACGGACTGTGGCGGAAACCCCCAGGACACTGGCCAGCTCCCCTTTTATTTTATGCTCAAGTGTCTCCAGCCCGCGGATTTCATCAGAAAACATGTTATCAGTCAATTCAACCAGTACAGTCATGTTATCCATATTATCCTGCCTGTCTACAATCAACTGGTAGTGGGGCGAGGTTTCCCCCAAGCTTAATAGCACACTCTCCACCTGTGACGGAAATACATTTACTCCCCTTATTATTAGCATATCATCGCTCCGGCCAAGCACCTTACCCATACGCACCAATGTTCTTCCGCATTCACAGACACTGCGGTGCAATACTGTTAAATCCCTGGTACGATAACGTATCATAGGCATACCCTCTTTGGTAAGCGTAGTCAGCACTAATTCTCCCTTTTCGCCATCGGGCAGTACTTCACCTGTTAAAGGGTTGATGATTTCGGGATAAAAATGATCTTCATTAATATGCAAGCCATTTTGCACATGGCATTCGCAGGCCACACCAGGCCCGATAATTTCGCTTAAGCCATAAATATCAATAGCCATAATTCCCAATTGTTCTTCAATCTCACGCCGCATATTTTCCGACCAGGGCTCAGCACCAAAAATCCCGACTTTAAGTTTTGTTTTGTGAGGATCGATCCCCATTTCACGCATAGTTTCGGCTATGTACAATGCATATGACGGAGTACAGGCTATAGCAGTTGTGCCAAAATCAGTCATCAACATAATCTGTCTGGCTGTATTCCCGCTTGAGATCGGAATAACTGAAGCGCCCAGCAGTTCAGCGCCGTAATGCGCGCCAAGACCTCCAGTAAATAAGCCATAGCCATAAGCGATCTGAATAAATGATTGTTTGGTAACCCCTGCGCCAACCAACGACCTGGCCATTACTTCCGACCATATGCCAATATCACGTTTAGTATACCCAACAACAGTAGGTCTACCCGTTGTACCGCTAGAGGCATGAATCCGTACGATTTCGCTAAGCGGGACAGCAAATAGTCCATAGGGGTAATTATCCCTCATATCTTGTTTTGTAATAAATGGCAGTTTTTGAATATCAGCTAAGTTACAGATATCCTGAGGCAATAAACCCTGCTCCTGCATACGCGAACGGTAAAAAGGCATTTGATATATATACGCCGCTAAATCCCTAAGTTTTTCTGCTTGCAGTTCAGCCATTTTTTCCTGTTCCATTGTTTCAATAGGTTCGTTCCAGTACAAAATATTTCCCCCTCAACTCAATTATCTCTAGAAGAATAGCCTTAATACTCCATCATACATAAAATAAAAGCCTAAAAATGCCAGTATTCCCGCGCAAATAAGTAAAATAATTTGATAAACCTGCCGACTGATAATAGCCCGGCCTGTATGGACAATTAGCGATATCAGGGAATACCATATAAAGTCGGACAAAATATGCCCGGAAAAGAAAGCAGTGATGCCTATAATGCCGCGCTCGTAAGCCAGGATAACATATCCCGCGCCTACAGTCGCCCACCAAAGCGACCAATAAGGGTTAGACAAACTTGTAACTACCCCTGCTTTAAACGGCTGAATGTAACCTCCACTATTAACAGCAACACTATTATCTTTTGAACCTTCCGCTGTTAAAGCCATTGTAGTAACCCTGCCCATAGCAGCATCACGACCAATTCCCCAACTCATCCACACAAGCATTATGCCGCCAACTATTCCGATTGTACCAGTTACTACTTGTTGCTGCATTAAAATTGATAGTCCTAATAATAAGCCCGCTACCAGCAGCAATTCAATAAGGGCATGTCCAGCCACCATAACCGGTCCAGCCCAAAATCCCCGGCGCGATGTTTCGCTAATTGCCACAGTTAGCATTGGCCCGGGCATCATGGCCCCTGACAAGCCAACAACAAACGCCGTTGAAAATATTGCGGCTAATTCCATAACTATACTCCTGCTATTAAGAAGACATATATATAAATCCACTTAATTCATTCGCCCAATTTTGCAAACAGTTAATTCGTATTAATAAATTTCTAGCACAATAATCTTTATATATTATACATTAAGTGTACTTAAATGGCAATTTATGCTTTTGAAATAGAAGATTTATAACATATTTAACAATTATTTAGTTTTTATAATTCATAATAAAACAAAAACACTCACTAAAGTGGGTGTTTTTTTAACCGGCAACTGGATATCCTCCCAGGCCGTTTCCACGGAAACCGTCGATAGCACCCCATCTGCTTCGTTGTCGCTGCGAGCGCTCCCTCCAACCGTGCGCTCTCGTAGTAAGTATACCTCTAAAGAGGATTCCCTCCGTCTTAGCAGATGCCTCTCTTCATTGTGCGGACCTCCAGTACGATTCCGGTCACGTTCTCGTTACGCGTTCGTACATTCAGCGTAGACGTCATCTGCGACTTGCGATCTGCGTTGGTAAATCGAGCAACTCAGAACGTCATCTGGAGCACTCTCGACGGTCTCCAGTTTTGCGACATTAGTATTCTTAGCAAAGAAAAAAGCACTCACTAGTGAGTGCTTCGTCAACCGGCAACTACCTATCCTTCCAGGCCGTTTCCAACCAAGTACTTTTGGCGTTTAAGGGCTTAACTACTGTGTTCGGGATGGGAACAGGTGGAACCCCTTAGCTGTCGCTA
>JAEYSJ010000400.1 GCA_023434855.1 Bacillota bacterium
CCGTTCGACTTGCATGTGTTAGGCACGCCGCCAGCGTTCGTCCTGAGCCAGGATCAAACTCTCCATAAAAGTTATTTATGAAGAACCTTGATGGCTCTTAATTAATTAAAGAAATTATTTGTTGACAGTATCGTTTGCACGATACCAGTCCGCACATCTGGCATATTGTTTAACCTTACATTGTTCAGTTTTCAGGGAACACTTTCTTGCTTTCGCCATCTTGCGACAGCTTCTATATAATAACACGTTTCATTCATTGTGTCAATATATTTTTTCTGTCATATTTCGCCGTTGTTTTTCAGCGACTTTTAAATAATAACACAAGGCTGCGGCACTGTCAAGAGACTTTATCTTTATTTCTTCAGGCTCACGACCACTATTATACCTCACTTCCCTTTATATATACATAATTGTGCTAAAATAAAAAGCCGCTGCCACGGCTATGAGAAACAATTAACTACTGGGATAAGGAATAGCTATTAAAAATATCCTTTATGCATGATATTTTTAAGTCAGTTTCGACTACCAGAAAGTCCGCGGCATAATCCGCTCCAGCTTTCGGACAGGATTCCCCATACAGTCGATATCACCCATCAATTCAGCAATTACAGTAACCGCGGAAGTAGCTATCATTGGTAATCCCAAAATTCGTGCAGCCTCAAAAACTCCCTGAGCACCTCGCTGAACAATATCAACTGTTGTTTCTTCATCCATATGAGTATTGTTTAAGAGCGCATCCACCCTGCCCAGAGTAGCAACGTAATCTACAATATTGTCTACCGAAGAAGTAAAAGGCCGCGACATATTAATGACTGCAATAATCTTCAGATAAGGGTTTGTGTCTGCTCCTTCAATTAGGTTAAAAATCCGGGCACCATGTACCCCATAACCTATATCCATAATAATATTGCCGGAACGTTTAAGCGCCCAGCGCATTGATCCTTTTATTACACTGCCCGCTTCCCCAAGTCCGACAGTATCGCGGGTTTCCCAGGCTAACACGTCAATTCCTAATGCTTCCAGTTCTTTTTTAATTGGACGAATAGTGTAACAAGGTTCAACGGTATCAAGATCAACCAAAGTAACAGGCAAGTTCTGGCGGCATAGATAAATAGCCCGGTTGACTGCATTTTCGCTCTTACCGCTGGCATATTCGCCAATATAAGCTTCAACTATAGGACTCTCCACATAAAGCACTCCCTGCAAACTGAATCCGAACCCCTGGCTCACTTACATTATAACCAAAAAGAAGCTGTTTAAAAACGCTCATTAGCCTGAGCATTCTAAACAGCTTCCTCTTAGTAAGAGAAACTTGTTCATTGCGCCGTAAAAGAGATCACGGAACAAAAATTTTAAACAAAATAAGCAGTATTACGCCCGGCAACCCCAGAAAGCCAGCTACTAAGGCAGTAATGGGATTGATAGCGATAGTAAACCCCATATGCCCTCCTATGAAATTTACCACCCATAACATTGCCCCGCCAATTAATCCATTGTAGACCAAACGAAGAATTAATTTAATCGGCATCAAAAATACGCGGCCTATTAAATACAATAAAACAATGCCAAAAGCATAAGCAATTATAACATTAAGTTCCAATGCCGGCATACTATTACCTCCTCTACTATTCAATTTCCATTTATGACTACATATATTGTAGCCGAGAATTTACTTACTGTCATGTATTATTTGCAGTATAAACAGTTTATTCCCAATCAATGTTGCAGCAGCAAAAACGCTTTTTATATCCCGACGCAAGCTTCTTTTTCTGGTTCCATAGTAAATGGTGAATAGGTTACTCCTTCTATACGTGCTTTTTTTAAAAGATACATATATCTTTTTTCAGTTGTCATGATCAGAAATACGGCGTAATCTATTAAATCTTGGTCTTCCACATAATTAAAATATTTTTGCGCAAAAATCCAGTCTTTTTTAGCTTGTTCAACCATATCAACTAATGGCGGTACTACTTTAGCACTGCAATTATCGTCAGATAACCAACCGGGAAAAAATCTACCTAATGTTAACCGCATATCTTTCTCCCCCTTTTTTAATACATGCTCTACAAAATATATATAACAGCACGTCCAGATTATGCCTAAGAAAAAGAATTTATTTTCAAACAAGAAATACAGCAAAAAATTAAGCCGCTGGTTTGTTAAACCAACGGCTTGTTGAGTCATTTTTAATTATTGCAGAGCGGATAGGATACACCTTCCTCCCGTGCCTTTTTCAATAAATAAATGTATTTCTTTTCGGCAGCGTGCATCAAGTATACGGCATGGTCCACTAAATCCTCGTCGCATACATTTTCATAATAGTTTTGCGCATTCAGCCACTCCAGCCTGGCCTGCTCCACCATATCAGGCCTAATTGACAGAGAATTGTTTTGCCCAACCTGGCTTTTCCGGGAATATCCCATTAATTTTCGCCATGTGAATGCAATGGTCATATGTGCATCTCCTCCTGTTAGTAGATATTCCCAAAACAGGAGTATTTAAACATGCAAATTGCGAGCGTGTTTATAAAACACGCAACCTTAATTTAAAGAGGCTGATTAAAAATGTTCAGACGCGAAGCGTGATGACGTTCTGGTTGAGTTCGTCTTGCCAGAAAGGTTCGTGCGGGGAATGCGCTGTGCCGCGTACGAAGTGTGTACGCCCGCACAGGCAACATGTGTATAACCACGAAATCGGTCGATCAATCGAATAATTGAACCAAAGCCTGTTCGAAAGCGCACAAGCAACCGCAAGAACACGTTTTGATTGAGACCAATTTACCATCGCAGTCGACTAATATGTCAATATAGCTACCGTAGTCGGTACGGCGAAGCAGATGGGCGTTTTTAATCAGACTCTATTTTACATTTCGCGGCGGTTCTCTAAAGCCTTAGACAACGTCACCTCATCGGCGTATTCTAAATCTCCGCCCACAGGCAAGCCATGGGCAATACGGGTAACTTTAATCCCCAAAGGCTTAAGCAACCGGGCGAGATACATAGCTGTTGCCTCGCCTTCCACATCAGGATTGGTAGCCATGATGACTTCCTGAACACTGCCTGCCGTTAACCGCGCCAATAATTCCTTAATGCGCAGATCGTCCGGCCCTACCCCTTCTAACGGCGATAATGAACCATGCAGCACATGGTATAACCCGCGATAATCCCGAGTGCGTTCCATTGCGGCAACATCTCGCGGCTGTTCAACCACACACAGCAAAGCATGATCCCGTTCAGCAGACTGACAAATTCTGCATGGATTGCAATCCGTTAAATTAAAACATACTTCACAATAACTAATTTTTTCTTTCGCTTCAATTATCGCCTGGACTAATGCCTGTGCCCGGCCCTTATCCATATCCAGGACATGATAAGCCAGTCTTGCAGCTGATTTCGGCCCAATGCCGGGTAAAGCGCGAAACTGCTCAACCAGCTTTGCCAACGGCGCTATGTATTGCATACTCTAAAATAATCCGGGCGGCAGATTTAAACCACCGGTAAGCTTGCCCATTTCCTGCGCCATCATGTCATCGACTTTTTTCAATGCTTCATTAACGGCGGCAGCCACCAAATCTTCCAGCATTTCAACATCTTCAGGATCCACTGCTGAAGGCGCAATCTTAATCGACTGAATTTGCTTCTCACCGCTAATAACTACTTTTACCGCACCGCCCCCAGCCGAAACTTCCAAAGTACGGCTTTTTAATTCCTCCTGCAGTTTAGCCATATCAGCCTGCAATTTTTGCACTTTTTTCATCATACCAGCCATATTACCCATATTTCCGAACATATAATAGCCCTCCTCATATTTCTCTAATCTTCTTTTATCACTTTACCGCCAAACATCTTCAAAGCCTGGCGCAAAGCGGGATGTTCTTCTTCCGCTATTTCCGCCGTCGTTTCCGGTTGAGACTGCTTCGCTGACGGCGGAACATCAGCCGGCTTTGTTGGCCGCGCAGGAGGAGCGGCACTGCCTAATACGCAGTTTAACCGCACTTCCTTGCCGTAAACCTGCAACAATATCTTCTCGACAATAGCACGGAAATCCTCTTTCTCGGTACGCTCTTTTGAAAAAGCGGCACCGAACTGTACAGTAGCCTGCTTATCATCCAGGCCTATCAACTGCCCCTGGCTAACACAGGCATGGACAGAACGTTTACCATTCGCCAGCAGTTCTTTAAGCACCTTATCCCAGATGTCATTAATATCAGTCTCGACAAACCCCGCTTGCGGAGACTTAGTATTTGGCCCCTCCATCACTGCCTTAGTAATAGTTATTTCTTCAGCTGGTTGAGCAGAACCGGTAGGTTCACATGAATCAGCGGTATCTGTTTCACCGATACCGCCAATACTGATATCAGCATGGTGATCCAGAACCGGCGTCACCTCGGCAACATATGGCGCTGACTGTTCACCGCCTATGGTCCCCCTGCCGGCCAGTTTAGCTTCTAATATTGACACCCGTTCCTGTAAAGCCATTATATCCTCGCTGGCAGCCCTCCGGCAAATTGATAAAAAGGCCATTTCGGCAGCAATTCGCGGTTCGGACGCCCATTTAACTTCATTGGCAGCCTCATGTAATATCTGAATAATTTTAACTAATTCATTGTGGGAAAACTTTTCGCTTTGCTCTGCCAGCACCTTTCTATCTTCACTATACATTTCTATACCTTCAGCATTAGGTGCAGCCTTATACAACATTAAACTGCGGATATGTAGTGACAACTCGATTAATATTTGCCGCACATCCTTACCCATAGTAAGCAGTTCATCAAGGGTTAGCAGCACACCTCTGGCGTCACGTTCGGCCAGCGTTTCGGTCAAACGCCAAACCCATTCGTGACCGATCAGCCCCAGTAATTGCCGCACCTTTGCCGCCGTCACTGCGTTGCCTTCCAGTGTAGTACACTGATCAAGGACACTCAAAGCATCACGCAAACCGCCCTCCGCGTGCACAGCAATAAGCCGGAGAGCATCAGGTGCAACATCAATTTTATTATGGGCTGTCACTTCCGCCAGACGTTCCTCAATTTCCCGCACCCCAATCCTCCGGAAATCATAACGCTGACATCGGGAATGGATAGTAGCAGGAATTTTATGAGCTTCAGTAGTCGCCAGGATAAATACAACATGAGCCGGCGGTTCTTCTAAAGTCTTTAACAAAGCATTAAAAGCTTCGGTAGTTAACATATGTACTTCGTCAATTATATATACTTTATACTTGCCGTCTACCGGCGCAAACTTTACTGTTTCCCGTAAATCACGGATTTCATCAATACCCCGGTTAGATGCCGCATCAATTTCAAATACATCCATAGAAGAGCCTGTAGTTATTTTTTCACAATTAGGACAAGCATTACAAGGTTTCGGTGTGGGGCCATGGACACAATTTAGCGCCTTAGCCATAATTTTAGCTGTACTGGTCTTGCCGGTACCCCGCGGACCGGCAAACAAATAGGCATGGGCAATACGTCCGGTAGTAATGGCATTTTTCAGCGTAACGCTGATATGATCCTGCCCTACCAAACTGTCAAAATCCTGTGGTCGCCATTGACGGTACAATGCTACATAGGCCACTGTGCTACCCCCCTCTTTACCGGTATATACCAAAAAGCAACCAGATAACCTGGCTGCTTCAAATCGATCAGTTCTTATTTATATCATTGTTTTTAAAGTCGGACTACGGCAACAATCAGGCACCCTTGCGGCACATAAAGATTATCACTTACCGTTGCTCCCTTCCGGACCTGGCGGGATTCATGAGTCCCTATTGCGCAAGACCCGACTCCTGCCGCAGTCCCACCCTAAAAACATAAGCCGTTTGGCGGCTTGAATCGAACATGCCTGTTTCTGAAACGCATCCTCTCATCTCTCTATGGGATTATAGCATACATAAGACGGTTACGCAAGTACGTACAATTATGTATTTTGGGGAATAAAAACCAGACTTTAACGAAGGACGGTATATCAATAATTGACCCATCGGAAAATTATATGCTATGGTAAAGCTTTTAAACTTATTAAGACATTTTGGAAATATGTTTATTTATAAAATAACAAGATATGATAGAAAGAATTAACACAGAAACAAATCCATATTTACAAGTTGGCGCTATGACACTACACACCAAAGATATGACACATGAAAAATAATATGCATAAGCTGACCATTTTTTCATGTTCAATAGACCAAACCCGCTAATTCCCATAACGAACATATCAGTAAAATCAAAAGAGTTTTCTAAATTTAGCGGCTCGAATAGTATTCTAAAGATACCAATAAACGAAAGGATATTTAGCACACCTATAATTGTTATAGAAATTGGTCGTTTTGTATTTTTAATTACATTATTTATCGAGACAGAGCTTTCTTTTAAGCTGGCACCACAATTTGAACAAAATTTGACTGTACCAGTGTTTGCCATGCCACAATTCGAACAATTTAGCATAAACAGATTACTCCTTAATTACAATACGACATTCCTGACGAGGGTAGTTTTTTCGAAACGTGTCATGTTAGGATGCCTTTAGGCCAATCCATAAATGCACCATCTTTCTGCAATCCAACATATTAATGTTAATACACATTTGTTAATAATTATCCCTAAATATAAATAAATTGTCAAATTTTCCTAAACGTGATATACTTAAAAACACCTTATAAAGTTATTAATAATTTATGGGCGAATTAATATCTAGGAGTGAATTTTTATGACGATTGCTAATATTATTGGGATTGTTATTGGTGTAATTATTGTTGGATACATTTCCAAAAGAATAAAGAACAAATGAAATAATTCACCATTAGTTGACACTATCCTGGTATGACAAAAAATCAGGCGCGAAAAGGTTTCAAACCCTAAAACATACGAAAAAAACCTAATCGACCATTAATACCAGGCTTGAAAGCGTATCACAAAAATATATAACTACTAAGTTAGCTGTTTTAGCGACAGAAAACTGTCCCATCCTTCAGGAATTGGTGGCGACTAATCTGTGGAGAAAACGCACCGGACGCGAAAAGGACTACGCTGCAGTGTAGTTCCTTTTCGCGTCCTCATCTTCCTGCTTCGTACCCTAAAACACCTCAACCGCACAAGTATGACGAGTGTTTTCATCCATCTGCGTCAGTTCAAAAAGAATTGAGCGGTCTAATAAGTCAGAAAATATTCCCCTTCGCATTTTTCTTGATTATCCTGTTTCTTACAACGATTGACTTTTCGATTTAAAGAAATAATAAATTGCTACTGGTGGTAATATTGCCGTAAAAATAGAATACTTCCAGCCAAGTCCTATAACTCCAGGAATAATTCCTGCTAAAAGCCATAAGGCTATGGAAATCCATTGCAAAAACAATTTCTTTCTGACATTCTTTATTTCATTGTATACATAGTTTGTCCAAATAGAGAAACTCACCGCAATACATGTTAAAAGAAATATAGTATAACGTATAGTTTCCCGAGATGCTATACTGTTTTTATAGTAAGAATCTGTAAACATACTACCTGCAAACAAACTCAATAACAACACTAATGAAACCAATATTCCATATAAACGCTTTTTCCTAGCTATGAATGCTATCAATATAAATGGAAAAGAGAATATTAAATTTAAATATCCATCGCCTATTATATAATAAAAGCTGAAAATATCCTTGAAACCAATGCTAAAATTGCCGCTTGAATATGGCGAAAGTAAAAATAATTCCTGTCCAATTGAGCAAGCTAAGTCTGCACCAAATATAGTAATAATTATCCATAACCAGAAAAACTTTTGATTAACAATTAGACTTTCTATGAATGTTATTAATGCAACAAAAAGAATACGTAGCGGCCAAGCATCGACCCATCCTTTTAGAAGAAATGGCCAGCAAGTGAATGTAAATAGCATTAATAGTAGAGTAACTACAAAATCACGCAAGCAAGATTGTAAATCCACTTTATTAATCATATAGTAGTAACCTCCATACAAATTACCCATTAATATTGCTGATGGATGGTAATTACAATCTATATCCAGTCACATAATTTCCCCATTCAGATAAATTTTTCTGCCAAGGGTCAAGCCCATCATACACCCCAACATAAACGACCTTATCATTATTAATTAGAATTTGCATATCATTTTCAGTATCCCATGCACATTTGCAATATAAATTAATTGCAACAATTCCCACATCATCTGGTTCATCAACAATTAAAGTAATAGGCTGTGTGTATTTCAATATATCCATATCACAAGATAATTCACTAAGACCATTGGGATAATCAACTTCATCATAATTAATCATTACATCTTCACAAAAATCTATAACATATTTGCATATTGTCAAAATAATATCTTGCGTTAATGAATTAAGCTTCTGAGCACACATATCAACATATTCCATCGGTATATCCTCAGAAAAAGATAAATCTATGTATCTATTAAATAAATTGAAATAAACTTTGCCTTCCATACCAAACTCACCCCTGCAAATATATCTAAGTAATATCACATTCCTGCATACTTTCACCATCCAAATATCTACTAATGACTATTCTCTTCAAAAATCGTAAGACAGCAGAATTAATATTTTGACCGATTAGAATAGCCCGCTACTACTAACCCCATTGTAACCGCTCCCCATCATGCTTCCAATCCACACATCAAATATAAAGTTGACGGTGTAATATCTCCATAACCTGCGGAGAACCGCCATCGGCAATACAACATCGCCACATTGTTCTTTTTTGTAAGGACCTTAGCAGTTCCACACTATTCCATATCGGACCGATTTTTTCTTGAAAAATTTATTTGCTCCATTTAGGCGATTTAAGGAGTTTTAATCAACAGGTAATAAAGAAACCTTATTACAATAAGAAAAGCTTACTGTGGAGCTTGCCGGTCAATTTTAATGCGATTTTGGAATGTCACTACCACGGATAATAGAGAACCCCAAAAATTCCTGTACTGTAAACATTCTCATCTCCTTGTGCTCAATTTTGGGCGGTTTTACCGCTATTGTCTGCGTAGAAAGAAGTAGTGTATACATACAAAGCAAAAAGCACCCACAATACTATGTTGCCATAGTTTATAAGTGCTTGTTTTTCTTGATATGGCGGAGAGAGAGGGATTCGAACCCTCGGTACCCTTTCGAATACACACGCTTTCCAGGCGTGCTCCTTCAACCACTCGGACATCTCTCCAGGTCTACATTAATTAAACATATTAAGGTTTACGTAATCGCAGCTACGAATGATATTGTACCTTTTCTTAAGCCAAATGTCAACAATAGTTTGTTATGTATTTATTCCCATTATCGATTTTTATATTAAATATTTTTATGGCTTCCCATCATCGCTTTCTCCTGATCTAAAAATATCTCGAAAGTTTCATCATCATAATTACACATTACCACTTTTTCAAGACTAATAGCAGGCTGTTTTAAAAACTCAACTGTAGTTTCCAGCAAAATCTTAGCGCATTCCCGTTTGGGAAATCCAAAAATACCAGAACTTATCGCAGGCATCGAGACAGATTTTAAGTTATATAATTCAGCCAATGTGAGTACACTTATTACAGCCTTTGCCAGTTTTGCCGGCTCGTTCCCTTCCCCCCACCTAGGTCCAACACAATGAATAACGAAGCTGCACGGCAGCTTGCCCGCGTCGGTAACGACTGCTTTACCAACAGGCAAATGATCAATCTTCCTAATTATATCATTACTCTGTTTTTGAATTTCCTCTCCGCCTTTAATGACAATAGCTCTTGCCGCCCCACCGCCGTGCTGCAGGTATGAATTTGCGGGATTTGCAATTGCATCAGACTTTTCCGCAGTAATATCGCCTTTTTTTACAATAATGCTTTTGTTCCCGATTGGAATCATCATCTTCACCCCTTAGATTTTAATTCATTTATCCTCACGCAATACTTATAAAAAAGAATCATTTTGGAATTATAATATAAAAATTTTTCATACTAATATTCTCAAATTTTGTATAAATGTAGTAATATTACAAAGTGATAAATATATAATGAGGTGGTTTTATGGAAATAAAATTCATTGGTGAGTTTGAAGTTAAATCCGGTAAAATGCTTGTTGCAGACCCGGGCAGCAATATCGGTACCAGTTGCGCGGGAACATTAGAAAATGTCCGTAATGGAATTTATTATGCCGCTGTTCTTCACAATGATTTTTCAGATTGTAATATGCGTAATTATTCTTTAATTATTATTCATTCCAGCCTTGTGCAAACACCCGACAATTTCGATTATGTCTATGCAGTATTAGATAAACATTCATTTAAAGCAACCGATTTTGATATTATCGTAGATTCCGGTCAAGCGGGTTTCTTCGATCTTGCCGCATTTAGACAAGACAGTATTATTACAGAAGATACTCCAATCTGCAATGAAATTCCTGTTTCCGGTGAAGCAGGCGAACGCTTCTACTCAGCTTGTTGTTATCAAACACAAAAAACAGAAATCAATGCCGGAGTAATACCATGTGGTGCAGTGTCGACCTCGGGTTCCGGCAATGGAGTTTACGCTTGCTTTGTTGCCGGAAATGATGAAAACGAATTATTTGCCGCCGCACTTAAATTTATCAGCAAGGCTGATGACAGCGAACAATATTCAAATTAAGCGCTGCCATTATTATAAGAGAAGCACCTGTTTTTTGAACAGAGTGCTTCTTTTAATTCCAGGCTCACCACCTAACCCCCTCCTGCATAGTATGGAGCAAATGCGACAGAGGGGGGCACAAAACGTGTATTACCATCTCCAAAAAAACTGTAAATTGGTTAAAGGTGCTAAGCGTGGCGCGATATATAATCTGGAAACAGGCAAGGTATACTCTATTAACCAGAGCGCAGTTAACTTGTTAGAATCATGCCGGAACAAACCTGTGGAAAAGCTGCTTGACACCCGGTCTAAAACAAATAAAACCCAAGTTGATTTTCTTGATAACCTAACCGCCATGAACCTAGGTTCGTTTTACATAAGGAACATTACCGACACCGAAGAAGCGGTTTTACCTGATAACGAACCGCGCAAATTGGAGTTTCTTTGGCTGGAATTAACATCAGGCTGCAATAATAGATGTTTGCACTGCTATGCAACCAGCAGTCCGACGGAAATACATAAAGATTTAGTCCCGCACGAGAGATGGATGGCATTAATCAGCGAGGCCCGCCAATTAGGAGCAAGCGCCATTCAACTTATTGGAGGTGAACCGCTGTTATACCCAAAATGGCGGGAGTTAGTGATTAAAGCCCGCGAGGAAGGCTACGACTTTATCGAAATTTTTACTAACGCTACCTTAGTTGACGACGATTGCATAAATTTTTTCAAAGAAAATAACGTCAATGTGGCAACTACCATCTATTCGGACTGCGCAGAAATTCATGATAAAGTGACACTGCATAAAGGCAGCTTTGAAAAGACCTTTACCGCAATTAAAAAAATATTGGAAGCTGAGGTTCCACTCCGTATTGCGTCTATTATTATGAAAGCAAATGAAAACGAGGCCGAAAAAATCGTCAAATTATGCACCGATCTGGGTGTAGAGGCTAATCCGCCTGACGTTGTTCGTCCTACAGGCCGCGGTGATGATAAAGATTTACTCCCCACAGCTTATACCAAACCGCCAATCAAACCTCCTTTCTACTGTGACGAAAATTCTTTTTATAATGCTCAGCAATGCCACAGCTGCCTCGTCGGTAAAATTGCCATAACATCTGAGGGTGAAGTCATCCCTTGCATCTTTGCCCGCAATCAAATATGCGGCAACGTACTGACGAACTCCTTAGAGGAGATAATTAACGGACACCAGCTGCAAACATGCTGGCACACTACCAAAGATGAGATAGAAAAGTGTAAAGACTGTGAATATCGCTACGCATGTAATGATTGCCGCCCCTTAGCGCAAGGCTCGGACCCGGAAAAACGCTGGTTGGCCTGCTCTGCAGGCTGCGCTTACGACCCCTATACCGGCATATGGGAGGAAGAAAAGGAATCTAAGAACGAATAGCATTATTGTTTCATTTGCTCTGCCAGTCTGGTTACTGGCAGAGCATTTTTTCGGTAATCGAATAAATTCGCTATGTTTCTTTAGGATTTAATTCCAAAAATGTAATAATTATTTAATAAAATATTTATTAATTTGTAAAAAAGTGGTAAAATAAAAAGGGAAAGGAGGTGATATTTTGAAGCTAGTGCTAAAAAATCAACTCAGGGGGCTGTCCAAAACGGAATATAATACATTACGGCAGCTTTGCCAATACTCAAAGAATCTTTATAATATTACTCTGTACAAAGTACGCCAGCATTTTTTTGCCAATGGCAATTATCTTAGCAAATATTCTAACTATCATCTTGTTAAAACAAATGAAAATTACAAACTGCTTGACATAAATATCGCTAACCGAATCATTGATGAAGTAGACCATTCTTTTAAAGCCTTCTTTAGTTTATCGCAAAAGGCAAGAACAGGACATTTTGCCAGTGAAATTAATATACCAAGATATAGAAAAAAAGATGATTATTTCCCACTTCATATTGGAGTTAAATCATTCAGCAAATTTCAAAAATATGGATGTTTAATTGTTCCATTTTCTAAAGAGTTTAAAAAATTGTATCCGAACACAAGCCAAATTCAAATTCCCTTCCCCAAGATACTTTCAGAAAAAATAATTACTTCAATACGGATTATCCCCAAACAGAGTGCACATTTTTTTAATGTTGAATATATTTATGAGCAACCGGCAGAAAAACTGACAATACCCAAAAGCCATGCGCTGGCAATAGATTTAAATGTTGATAATCTGGCAGCCTGTATCAATTCTAAAAACGGGGCATCCTTTATCCTGGATGGGCGAAAAATTAAATCGATTAACCGTTTCTGGAATAAAGAGGCAGCTCGCCTGAAAAACATAGCCGTCAAACAAAATTTGAAAGGCATAACAAAGCAAATAGCTTCAATAACTTGCAAGCGTGATAATCAAATAAGTGATACCATCTGCAAATCGGCACGATATATCATAAACTATTGCATTGATAACGAAATTGGCAAAATTATCGTTGGCTATAATCATGATTTTAAGCAGAATGCCGGGTTTAAGCAAAACTTTACCCAAATACCCTTTGGCGCCCTGCGAAATCGTCTTCTTTACTTATGTCAGAGATATGGATTAGAATACATTGCGCAGGAGGAAGCTTTTACATCTAAAGCCAGCTTTTTAGATGGCGACAGGATTCCGTATGATGCTGATAACAAGAAAAACTTCAGCTTCAGCGGAAAGCGCAGCCCTTGGGGACTATACAAAACGAAAACCGGCAAGACAATTAATGCTGATGTTAATGCGGCGGCAAACATTCTAAAAAAGAGTAAATGTATACACGGTTGCTATCTAAGCGAAGTGGGTAGAGGACTTATTGCAAGTCCAAAAAGAATAAGGCTTATGTAGATAAGCAAACTTCTTTTAAACCTGTATGTGCATAAGATTGCGATATTTTAATGTATTTTTAAATTGCTTATTACTTTTTCTTGCTTTGGTTGCAGTTGATAAAATTGCGCTTGCAGGATGTAATATTTCAATATCACTTAAATTTACGATTACTCAATTGTTAGTTGTATTAGAAATATACAGCAAATCAAGTTAAAGGGACTGCCTCAAAAGAGTCAGTCCCTATCATTTTTAAATAATTTTTACCCGATATTCAACTTTTATCCTGAATTTAGAACAGGCCGCTAACCTTGCCTGTATTAACGTCCACATCGATTCTGCGGTAAGCAGGATCGGAACTGGTTCCCGGCATCAGGCTGATAGCGCCGGCCATCGGGCAAAGGAATTTTGCACCGCCGTAGACCAGGATATCTCTGATCGGCAGTCTCCAACCGCGGGGAACGCCCTTCCAGGTCGGTTCGTGGGACAAGGACAGGTGAGTTTTTACCATCATGGTGCAATAGTCGGCGAATTTTGGATCAGATTCGAATCTCTTGGCCTTCTCTTCAGCCAGTGGAGCCCAGTCGACACCATCGGCGCCGTAGACTTCTGCGGCAATCTTCTCAACCCGTTGTCTAAGCGGCATTTCCAGTGGATATAGATACTGGAAGTTGACCTCTTCTTTACAAGCGTCCATAACGGCATCAGCCAAGTCTAAAGCGCCGTCGCCACCCTTAAGCCAATGCTCGGATACAGCAGCCCGGGCACCAGCCATTTCGGCCATCTTCTTGACCAAGGCGTGCTCAGCTTTGGTATCGGTGTAGAAGGAGTTAATGCACACTACCGGTTTGATGCCGGACTTCTTGATCATATTGATCAAATGTATCATATTTTCGCAGCCCTTTTCCAGAAGTCCCAGGTTCTCCTTGGTATACTCGTCAGGAAGCGGACGGCCAGGTACGACAGTCGGTCCGCCACCGTGCATCTTCAAGGCGCGAACAGTGGCTACCAGGATAGAAACATTTGGCTTCAGTCCGCTTAAACGGCATTTGACGTTCCAGAATTTTTCGAAACCGATATCCGCAGCAAAGCCTGATTCCGTTACATGGTAATCAAAGCATTTTAAACCGATGCGGTCGGCGATAATGGAAGACTGACCAATGGCGATATTAGCAAATGGGCCGGCATGAACAAAACAAGGCTGGCCTTCGACTGTGGCGCAAAGAGTCGGATTGATGGTGTTGCGCATCCAGGCTGTCATCGCACCGTCGACATTCAGGTCTTCGGTAGTAACCGGGTTGCCTTTCTTGTCATAGCCAACAACAATGTGTTTGAAGCGTTCCCGCATATCTGCCAGGTCTTTAGCCACAGCCAAAATAGCCATCAACTCGGAACCAACGGCAATACCGAACTTGGAATGCATCATAAAGCCGTCTTTCTTGCCGCCAAGTCCGATAATGATGTTGCGCAGACCTTGAGCGGCAAAGTCGATAACCCAGCCCATTTCTATATTCTTGGGATCAATATCCAGTCTTTTCAGGCCCCTCTTGGCCAACTCGGCATCATCATAATTGAGCTCATGCTGCATCCTGGAATTCAGGGCAACCATAGCCAGGTTATGAGCATTCATAATATCATTAATATCCCCGGTCAGACCCAGAGAGAACTCCGTCATTGGGATCAAAAGAGCGTTGCCGCCGCCGGCAGCAGTACCCTTAACGTTCATAGTCGGTCCGCCGGAAGGCTGCCGTAAAGCTCCGCCGACATTCACACCACGTTTGCCCAGGCCTTCCATAATGCCCAGGGAGGTGGTTGATTTGCCTTCTCCCAATGGAGTGGGAGTAATAGCGGTTACTTCAATGTATTTGCCGTCCGGTTTATTCTTAAGACGGTCAATCACCTTCAGGAAATCTACCTTCGGAGTTTTGCCGTACGGAATTATTTCATCCTTCTGCAATCCCATAATCTCCTGGTATTGTTCCGTAGTTGGTATATTCTTCTCTGCCAATTCAGCAATCTGCCAGTCCTTTAATTCTGTAGGATCCCATGCCATAAAACTACATCCCCCTTTTTTTCGTTTTTACTTAAATTTAAATGTAAATACCCGGTCTTATGAAATAAACCTCTAAGCAGCACCTCCAAAGGAGCCATCCGCCAGTTCCCGGCAATCAAAAGAATGCAGGATCAGCTGGCTGTATGCCCAAATTTTTAACCTTAGCAAAAATAAGAGATGTGCAAGTACGGCTAAAATCAAATCCTTACATTTAATCAGGGACAAATAATTCTACGCATTTAAGCGGCGATATATAAAACCATCTTTCAGCAATCACACCTCAGTGCTAAAATCTTGTTCTATGGCTATCAAGCCCTATATCGACCCTCCACATTATGTAATAATTGTTAAATTATTCCCAATGTACACTTCTTCATTAATTTGGAAATTCCTACTTGTAATTTATAAATTTTTACTGAATTTCTAATTTTCGTATATTAATAATCGCAATAATTGGATAAGCTGCATATTAATGCTGTTACAACTTATTCCGAAATATTTTTTTGCAATGAAAAAAACCCGCTGTTTGCGGGTTTTTAGATGTCACTGCCAATACATCCCATTTTAAATCCATTTCTTTCGTTTAAAATACCTGATCATCACCAATACAATAATAACCATAATAAGCAATAACGCAGGATATCCCCACTCCCATTCAAGCTCGGGCATATATTTAAAGTTCATTCCTTCTAAACCGGCCAGGAATGTAAGGGGTATAAATATGGTGGCAATAATAGTCAGCACTTTCATAACTTCATTCATCCGGTTACTTACACTTGAAAGGTAGATGTCAAGCAAGCCGGACACCATGTCCCTATATGTCTCTACGGTATCAATTACCTGAATAGTATGATCATATACATCTTTTATATATATAAGAGTTGAGTTTTGGAAAAGCTCTGATTCCCCCCGTTCTAAAAAGCTAATGATTTCTCGTAAAGGCCAAACCGACTTTCTTACAAACAGCAGATCAATTTTTAAAGACTGAATCTGTTTGATAACTGCAGGGCTGGGATTTAGCATCACTTCATCTTCAAGAGACTCCACCTGCTCACCCAGGCGCTCAAGAACGACAAAGTAGTTGTCAACAACGGCGTCAAGGAGGGCATACGCCAGATAATCGGGTCCCGCCTTGCGGATTTTGCCTTTTCCACTACGAATTCGCTGGCGAACAGGTTCAAAAATATCGATCTCGCTTTCTTGAAACGATATAACATAATTTTTGCCGATGATGAGACTTACCTGTTCAATTACTGTTTCGCCCTGCATTTCCCTGAGGGTTTTCATTATCAGGAAAAGATACTCCCCATAATCCTCCATTTTGGGACGATGTCCTGTATTATGTATATCTTCCAGGACCAGGTCATGGATGCAAAAGCATTTTCCCACCTTTTCCAAAATCGGTACGTTATTTCCGCCAATGACTTGAATCCATGTTACTGTGGGCTTATCCCGGAAACACACCAATTCATCAATTGTTTGAATTTCACCTTCGAAATAATTTTGTTCATCAAAGTCCTGCACATTAATATGTGCCATTAATGACTGATCATTTTCGGAGTGTAGCAACGTTCCCGGTGGCAACCCCACCTTGTTTGCCGCTATTTTTTTGTGTTTTATCATATTGAAACCACCTTTCCCCGATATGAGACAAAACACCCACCAAATAGTGAGTGTTGTTGCTTCTTTAAAAACCGTAAGCCAGTTTTTGTTTTAGGAAATTATCTATCTAACGCTATTGACTAGCATTCCTCCTTTCGGTTTTTTTCCCTACAGGAGGTTCCCCCACCAAATTTTGGGTTTCTGCCTCGCGGAGTTTATCGCTTTTCACTAGGCCGTCACCAGCCTACTCACTCTCTGTACACTTTATGGTTACTTTTGACTACTTGAGCCAATTTGACCGTCGTCAGGTTTACCCCGCCCCATCTTGCGACAGGCGCGAACATTATGGCCATCTCAGGCCATGGCAGTCTGGACTTTCCTCAGTATTAAAAAATACCGCAATTTCCCGTTTCTAAAGAAGGTGAATATTAATTTTGGGGTGATTAGTGGGACTCGAACCCACGAGTATCGGAGCCACAATCCGACGTGTTGACCAACTTCACCATAACCACCATATGGCTGGGGCGGCTGGACTCGAACCAACGCATGCGGGAGTCAAAGTCCCGTGCCTTACCGACTTGGCTACGCCCCAATATAAATACCCTGCTGCGTAACAGCGGAATATTATAATAACACTCTTTATTAGTTATGTCAACATTTCAACAAAGGTAATTTTTGTTATATAACTCCCATTGCCTTTTCCAGAACAGCTTTATTGACATTATAGTCATACAAAGCCTGAACATAATTTGCTTTGGCTTGGGTCCATGCCAGTTGCGCATCAATAACATCCAAGTTGGTTCCGATGCCTTCCTCATACCGGATTCTGGCAATTTTATAATCTTCATCGGCCTTCTCCACTAAGGATTGGCTTATTTTGATACGTTTTTCCGCTTCCTTCAGGTTCAAATAAGCCTCACCTATTTCCTCAACAAGCACATCTTCAGTCTGCGTCACCTTTTCCTTGGCTTTGGCTAAACCAATCTCAGAAGCTTTCATTTTGGATTTAGTTAATCCCGAATCGAAGACATTGATAGAGGCCATCAGACTTACTG
>JAEYSJ010000034.1 GCA_023434855.1 Bacillota bacterium
TTCTAAATGAAAAAGAAAATTGCTGCTGCTCTTGCGGTTACTTTCGCTCTTGGCGTAACTAGCGCTTTCGCTGCTAATCCTTTCGTTGACGTTCCTGCTAAACACTGGGCTTATGATGCTGTAAGCAAATTGGCTCAAGCTGGTATCGTTGATGGTTATGGCGACGGAACTTTCCGTGGCGACAAAAACATCACCCGTTATGAAATGGCTCAAATCGTAGCTAAAGCTCTTGCAAAAGAAGACAAAGCTAACGCTGAGCAAAAAGCTCTTCTGAACAAACTCTCCGCTGAGTTCAGCGAAGAATTGGATAACCTGGGAGTTCGCGTAAGCAAACTCGAAAAAAATGCTCCTGCTGTAAAGATTTCTGCTGACGCCCGTATCCGCGGATGGGAAAATGCCAAAGCTAAAGCATCAGATGGTACTTTAACTGGCAGTAAAAACACTTTTGACCAACGCTTCCGTTTGTATGTTGACGGCGATGTTAGCAAAAATGTAACTTTCAAGAGCCGTCTTGCTCTTTCTAATACGAGCAACGATGACACTAAGTCCGCTCAAGAAAACAGCTTCTCCTTTGACTATGGATATTTTAACTTTAAAGATGTTATCGGCAATGCTGACCTTTCGATTGGTCGTCATGACTTAGTTATGGGATATAGCTTAGTATCGGATATTACTGGTGGCTATGATGGCGTAAAAGCTTATTTGGGTGGCGACAAAGTAAAAGCTATTATAGGCTATGGCGATATTTCCAACAGAACAGGTAACACTACTGCTACCGGTGCTGCTGGTGTTGCTGGTACTGATAAAGCATGGGAGAATAATGTCGGTGCGACTGATATCAAATTAACAACTGCAGAAATTAAATATACTCCTTCCAATAGCTTCCAAACCATTGGTACTGTATACTACAGCAATACTAAGGGCTACAATTATGAAGTATACGGTTTAGGCGCTAAAGCTAAGTTAGACAATAACTTTACTGTTACTGGCGAATATGCGACTAATGAAGCTGACAATTTAAAGAAAGATGACAGCGCTTGGAATGCTATGATTGGTTACAAAGGCGCTAATAAAGCAAATCCGAAATCTTTCGGTTTGTTCGTTAACTACAAAAAATTTGGTGCTAGCGCACTGGATTATAAAATGAATAGCAATCCTGTATTCCAAGGTATTGCTGATCAATTTACTCTAACTAATGGTGTTAAAGGCCTTGGTTATGGCGTTAACTACGCCTTCTCCAAAAACATGATTGTTACCGCTACTTATGAAGACTTAGAGTCCTACGATGGTAAAATTGATCGCGCTGGTTACAGCTTTGTCCGCGCTGATTTCTGGTTCTAAGAAAAACTTTCAAAACAGATCCCCAATTGGGGATCTGTTTTTTTATATCCTCATTTATGTAGTTTTATAAGTATGCTAAATTAGTCAACATATTAACTTAACAGATAGTAAACACAAATGTCTCATCCTGTCGTACTTTGTAATAATAATGTTAACGCAATGTTAAATTTTTTTTACAATAATCCTTAGTATTAGCAGGAGTTTACGAATTCTGAGCGAATAAACATTATATTCTCTTTCTGTTATCCTGTCGCAACAAGGATGTGCACTACTTAGTCGCGGCGGGATTTCTTAGTATAGAGATGGCTGGTTTTGATCGGAATAAGGAAACGTGGACACTTACTCTTGAGCGCAACCAGCCTTGGTGAATTCATTATAATTATAAAAACCAAGGGGGAAAACAAAAATGAAGAAAAAAGCTCTTGCCGCTGCATTGGCAGCCGCCTTCGTTCTTACTACCGCTGGTAGCGTACTCGCCGCTCCAATAGTATTCGATGGGAAGTTTGAGCACCAGTATCGCTACAATACCTGGGACAATGTGAAAGATGATGATGGTAATCTGCTTCCTGATAATGAAGATGGCTTTAAGTCAACTGTTATCTTGAATGCAACTACTAATGTTGGCAAAAATGTGGATTTCTTTGCTCGCTTTGCTGCTCAGCATGCTACAATTGGCGCGGATTTCTCATCTGACGCAACAAGTGGAGAAAACACAGCAGCTATTGATCAGTTTGGCTTTGTCTTCAAAGATACAAATGGATTTAGCTATAAATTAGGCCGCCAGGATGCAAGTGTTGGTTCGACCGCTATTTTCTATAATACCAGCCCTTATCTTGGCAAATATATGTTTGCTGATGGTATCACCGTAACTGGTAAGTCCGGTGTAACTAATTTGAAAGTAATCGCGGTAAAAGAAGATAGAAAATTAAGCGAGAACGAAAATAAATTATTTGCAATTTCTGGATCTTACAGCCCTGCTCAAAACTGGACTTTAGGTGGAACTTTAGCGAAGTATGATTACAATAAATCCTCTATCAAAGATACTAATCATTGGGCAGTAAATGCTGGCTATGATCAAGGCAAAGCATCGTACTTTGCTGAATATGGTAAATCGAATGCCGATACTGAAAATAGTGCTTATGGTATAGGCGTATCTTACTCACCAGATGCTAAGAATACCTTGTATGCTATAAATTACAAAATTGAAACCAATGCAGACATGAATAACTGGACTGATTATGAATCAGGATGGAAGGGTATGTACTATGGTTACAACTATAAGTACAATAAAGATACCACTGTAAAACTCTTCCTGCGTGATATGAAAGGTGTACAGGACAGCTCGGAAAAGAATACTTCTTTCCGTACCACAGTTAGCATTAAGTTCTAGTATTTCTGACTCCCATGCTTATGCATGGGAGTTTTTATTCTTACAACCGACTAGTCAGTCATTTCCTTGTTGTACTTATTCCTATTCTTATGTATAATAGGGATAAGAAAGGGGGATACATATGAAATCAAAAAAATCCTTTGTTATCGGTTTATTGCTTTTTTGCCTCCTGTCAGTCGCAGTCGTTCCTGTTACGCAGGCTTTTAGTCTTGGTGACATACTAAAGGTTGGTGGTATAGGTTTCGTAATTGATAAGTTTTCCGAACCACTTAATAAGTTTATTAATACTCTTACTTTTCAAAGTGGTGGTGGGCATGACTATGCTACTAAGGTAGTGCCGATTATCACCATCGGTAGTGGTGGCTATATCGGGGCTGCTCAGGTAATGGGACCAACGGAATTAGTGGATCAGGTGCAGGCTGTTTTGCAAGCAGAAGGGAACTTCAATGGCAAACAGTTCCGCGCTAAAGTCTTAATTCCAATTGACAGCAAGAATCCTACGAAATTCTCACGTGTCCAAGGCGTAGGCTTGTCTGCCTTGATTGACGTAAAAATCTAATAAGTTCGCTTATCCTGCCAATCACTGGCAGGATTTTTCTTTTTTCGCCACGAACTATATTTCATTAAATATAACCTGGGAGGGATTTTATGCTACGCAAATGGATTTCCGGTACGCTGGCAGTACTGGTATTAGCTGCTACACCTGTTTTTGCTCAAACTGCAGAATTGACGATTGTCGATAAAACGAAAGCAGTAGAGCAAGTTTTATATGGTACCGATCAAACAGGTTCCTTATCGGAGCGTCTTACCAGGCTGGAAAAAGATATTTATGGTTCTGAGTCCAAAGAAGCCTTAATGGGGAAAGCAGACAAGCTTTATACTTACTCCAAAGAAAATACACTGACGTCTCCATCTTTAATTACGCGCTTAAATGCAGTTGAATGGGCAATTAGCCATACTCAAACGGCAGTGCCGGCGAAACAAAAGCTGGAGCAATTAGAACAGCTGTTGATCGGAGCACCTGCCATTGGAGCGTTCGATAAGCGCATAACAAAAGTATCCAATATTGCTTTTACTCAATCACCTGAAATGAGTGAAGTTACGCTCTTTCAAGATACGCTTGTACGAATTAAAATGGTTACGCCTTTGGATACCCGTCAAAACCGGGAAGGCGATACGTTTACCTTTCAGGCTTCTGAAGATGTCTGTGTCAATGGGGTACTGGTGATCGCTAAGGGGGCAGTAGGGGAAGGTAAAATACTGAAAGTGCAGCAAGCAAGGAATTTTGGCCGGGACGCGAAATTGGAGCTGAGTTTTGATACGCTGCAGGCATTCGACGGGACAGAGGTACAGACCTTCCTGGGCGATAAGGCCAAAGAAGAGACCAAATCCTTGGCTAAGGCTGCAGGAGCTACTGTTGCCGGTCTGATTGTATTGGGGCCTGTTGGTGTTGTCGGCGGAGCCTTTATTCACGGCAAGGATGTAACGATTCCTGCAGGATCGGAGTTATATATTCAGACAAAAGCCGAAACCAGTGTTTACGGTATAAAAGTGAATTAAATGGAGACAATAGCGCCAGCATGTACCATGTTTGGCGCTATTTTGCATATCTGCCTTTCTTTACTATGTCGAATAGTGCAGGAAAAAGAGGACTAGCAGCGAATATTTTGAAAGATAGGTACAGTGTAAGTTTGGACTAGAGGGAGCAATATATGAATAACTCAAAAAAAATGAGGATTGGCTTATTAGCGCTCATATTTGTTTTTAGTACAGCAACAACTCAAGCGGCGCCTAATAAGTCGACAGCAAGTTCTTCTGCTGCGAAAGCTCCAATTGTGGTAGAGGCTGATGAACTCTATTTCAGCGATTCTACCGGAGATCTGTATGCTAAAGGAAATGTGCAAATCAAGCAAAATGAGGATAAAATAGAAGCTAATCTTCTAAAAGGCAATACACAGAAAAGTGAAGTATGGACAGAGGGCGAAGCAGTGCTATATCGGCCTGGTATGGAACTGACAACAACAGGAATGCACTATAATCTAAATGTGCACAGCGGCAGTATGCAGTCCAGCAAAGGGACGATTGAGAAACTGCATATTACGAGCAAAGCAATTACTACGTCACCTGTAAAAACCACGATGGCAACTGCTTCTCTTACAGGCTGTCCTGCGGAAGTACCGGACTACCATATCAGTGCTGACCGGGTCGAAATATGGCCTGGTGATAAAATGATTGCATACAATGCTAAGTTTTGGATTAAAAACACCGTAATTTTTTCGCTTCCTAAATATCAGTCTTCTCTGGAGAAAGGCGATGAAAGTGGTTTTGCTTTCCCTAAGCCAAGCTATTCATCAGATAACGGGATCGGCATTTCTCAGCATGTAGAAGTTCCTTTTAACCCCCGGCTAGCTGTCTTCGCAGACCTCGATTATTATAGCAAAGTAAATTTTAAACCCATGTACGGATTGATTAGCCGCAACAGCAATTTTACAGCTAAGCTTGGCTATGGTAATGAAGAAAACGATGATCATGATTGGATTAAGAAAGAGCCGGAGCTTTCCTTGCAATTGCACTCACAACGGCTTGGAGCAAGTTCACTGACCCTGGATGCTTCTACTGCCTGGGGTCAATGGAATGAAGGCGAAATTCGAGGCACTCATGCTGGGTTTAAGATGTATCTGTCTAATGATCCCATTTCGCTTGGGAATAAAACCACCCTTAAACTAGGTGCAGGCTTTGACCGGAACTTTTATGGTTACAATGATTCGAATAACAGTGTGTTCCATTTTGACTCACGCTTGGACATGAATCCTAATAGCCGTCTCAATACTTGGTTGGGTTACAGCTATAGCAGCAATATCGGTACCACACCATACGAGTTTGACCGGATTGATGTTTCTAAAGAGGGTAAAATTGGCTTTATGTACCAGGTGGACCGTTTGAATGGTTTAGGTGTTAAAGTACGCTATGACTTGGAGCACGGTAGCACTCAGGATATAGATTATACCTGGAGACGGAACTTACATTGCTTTGAAGCAGATATTACCTATCGGGCTAAACGAGATGAGGTCAGGGTAAAAGTAGCTGCCGTTAAATGGTAAGTGAGGATGATTCGGATGCGAGAAGATTTGTTACACATTGTAACGAAGATGCAGAATAAAAAAATTATGCTCATTGGTGATATGATCGCCGATGTTTATTTAGAGGGGCGCATTTCCCGGATATCCCGAGAAGCTCCTGTACTGATTCTGGAACATGCGGCTGAGAATGTTGTCCCTGGCGGTGCTGCAAATGCTGTGCATAATACCGCTACACTAGGTGGCAAGGTATATGCAGTAGGCATAATAGGTAACGATTTTTCCGGACAAGAGCTTACCCGGATACTAGGCACCAAAGGTGTGGTAACAGCAGGTTTTATCTCTGATATTTCCCGTCCAACCATTACTAAGACTCGCGTAATGGCTGGCGGTCAGGCTACAGTACGTCAGCAAGTTGTTCGTATTGACAGAGAGAGCAAAGCTTCTTTATCTCCAGAGATTGAAAGACAAATGATAGAATATATCCAGCAGCTAACTCCCCAAATGGATGCTGTGGTAATAAGTGACTATGGCGGTGCAACTGTAACTCAGACGGTTTTACAAGCAGCAATTGAGGCTTGCCGTCTTCACGGCAAGCCATCCATCGTAGATTCACGCTATAATGTTATGGAATATAAAGGTGTGACGCTTGTGAAACAAAATGAATCGGAAGCTGCTGCTGCGGTGGGGTTGAAAGCACTAGATGCGCAATCCTTACTTGAAGCAGGGCAAAGCATTTTATCTGAATTGCAGGCTGAGGCGGTGCTGATCACCCAAGGTCCTGACGGCATGACGCTTTTTGAAAAATCCGGTAAAGTGACCCATATCCCGGTGACGAATGTAAGTGAAGTCTATGATGTCACTGGAGCCGGAGATACAGTGGTAGCAGCAATGATATTGGCAGTTGCCGCAGGAGCAGTCTACGAAGAGGCAGCCTGCTTGGCCAACTTTGCTGCCGGTATCGTGGTTAGAAAGCCCGGAACGGCAACAGCTACACCAAAGGAATTGCAGGAAGTCCTGGGAGGCCACTATGAAACTCATTAGTCGTGACCAAATTCCAAATGTTGTTCGGATAAATAAAGCCGCTGGTAAAACACTTGTTTTTACCAACGGCTGCTTCGATATTATCCATGCTGGTCATGTCCGCTATTTAGCTGAAGCAAGGAAACTGGGTGATTGTCTGATTGTCGGACTCAACAGTGACCGGTCAGTACAAGAGTTAAAAGGACCTACCCGCCCCGTTAATCACCAGGATGACCGAGCGGAAGTAATGGGTGCTCTGGCTGTAGTCGACTGTGTGGTTGTTTTTGATGAGCGTACTGCCGAAAACTTGATTAGCGAGATTAAGCCCGACATTTACGTAAAGGGCGGAGATTACTGCATCGAGGATATTCCAGAAGTGAAAATAGTTGCCAGCAATGGTGGTAAAACAGTACTAATCCCCGAAGTGGTTGGACGTTCATCCTCAAACATTATCAAAAAGATAAGCGAATCAACCTAGTGCCACTGTCGCGTGCCATGTCATTGTGAGGATCAAAGCGACGTGGCAATCCTATCTTTTTAGCCAGAACCTACTTGTTATTGCGAGGAGCGAAGCGACGTGGCAATTCCATCAAAAAATTACAAGAACATTCTCATTGTCAAGCTCAGTGCCATCGGTGATGTAATTCACGCACTGCCAGTGGCACATGCTTTAAAACAACGATATCCAGAGGCTCACTTAACCTGGGTAGTAGAGAAGCCTGCCTATGATTTGCTTATAAATAATCCCGATATTGATGAAATTATTATTTTTGATAAACCTAAATTTAAATCTGTGGCAGGACTAATTAAAAACATGCCTCAGTTATATAAAAATCTAACACGACATCGCTTTGATCTAGCAATTGATTTACAGGGATTGTTGAAAAGTTCGCTTATTATTGCTATGAGCGGAGCAACTAAGAATCTCGGATATTGCAATATGCGCGAGCTTAGTCATCTGATAAGTGAACCAGTTTGCGGAGCTAATAGTCAGGGACATGTTGTCGATCGGTATTTGGATGTGGCGAAATTTTTAGGATGTGATACAAAGCGGGTAATATTCCCTATCCATTTTACTGCAATAGAAATTTCGCAGACTGAGTTTATTGCTAAAGAGATTGGATTTAATATGGATAGACCTTATGTTGTTCTTGCTCCAGGAACAAACTGGACTACTAAATGTTGGCCCATAAGGCGATTTATAGAATTGGTAGATAAACTGCTAAAAAAAGAAATTCAAGTGGTTATTGTCGGCGGGCCAGGAGATAATCATTTATCTATAGAAATACAGAATCAGTTTTATTCAGATGCATTTTTATTTAATATTACCGGTCAAACTTCTTTGAAACAACTTGCTTACGTTATTAAGAAGGGAGCTGTTTTCATAGGAGGGGATACGGGACCAATGCACCTGGCTGTAGCAGTTGGTACACCCGTAGTTGCTTTATTTGGCCCTACCGACCCTAAACGGAATGGTCCTTATCAGGGCGAGAATGTTGTTATTCAACCTAACAGGTCATGCATCAATTGCTGGCGAAGAGAATGCGATATCGCCTGCTTGGATGAAATTGAAGCAGATACGGTCTTGAGAGAAATAGAAAAGCTGCTTAAAAAAGTGAATAAATTTTATTAACTTCTTGCACAGTATTCGAGTGGACGGTGGAAATAAGAGGGGAGAAAACAATGAAGATTACAGCAATCATCCTGACGCAGAATTCTGAACGACACATAGAAGAATGTCTGAAGTCTGTGCAATGGATGGATGAGATCCTCGTAATAGACGGTGGAAGCACTGACAATACTGTAGTTTTAGCCGAAAAGTTAAAAGCTAAAGTTATTGTAAATAGCTGGCCAGGTTTTTCCGTACAACGTAATCTAGGATTAGAAATAGCTACCAATGAATGGGTACTGATGCTTGATGTTGATGAACGTGTAACTCCTGAATTGAGATGCGAAATACAAAATGCATTGGCTACTTTAAACGAAATAGTTGGTTTTTCGATTCCAACCAAAAATCATTTTTGGGGGAAATGGATGCGTGGATGGTACCCCGATCGTCATACAAGATTATTTAATAAAAGTAAGGCCCGATTTATCGACAGAATAATACATGAGTCAGTTATTCTAGATGGTAATATAAAGTGTTTACAAAATCCACTTATACATTTCTCCTATGAGAGCTTAACTCATTTTGTGATTAAAATGAATAATTATTCTTCACTAGGGGCGCAAGAAAAGAAACAACAGGGTAATTCCTTTTCTGCTATGAAACTATTATTGCATCCGTTTACTGCATTTATTAAGATGTATATTATTAAGGGTGGATTTCGGGATGGTATTCCAGGTTTCGTTTTTGCAGTTAGTTATAGCTTTTATGTTTTTATGAAATATGCAAAATTATATCCAGCAGAGCAAAATATACAGTCTCAGAAGATTTGTTCTGAAAGTCCCCAAAAAGCGCAAAATATAAAGAACCAGTTTTATGGGAGTTAAGAAATGAAAGCGATAGATCATCAAAAATGGCCATTAGTTTCAATTTGTATTCCTGTTTATAACCGAATTCAATATATAGAAGAGGCCGTAGAGTCCGCAATAATGCAAAAATATCCTAATCTTGAAATTATAGTACAGGATAATAATTCCACAGATGGAACCTGGGAACTCCTCATGGCACTAGCCAAACGTTATCCTGAATTATCTATTCAGCGTAATGGACAAAATAGAGGAGCATTTTTTAATTGGAACGAGGTAATTAGGCGTTCTACAGGTGAATATGTTATGTGGCTCAGTTCTGACGACATGCTGGAGCCTGATTACTTAGCAAGAACTCTTCAAGTACTGAAGAATAACCCAGAGATCGGTGTTGTCTCTACAAATTATTATTTTTTAGAAGATGGGCAAAAAACGCTGCGTAGAAAACAAATTCCTTTGGGGATTCAACAAGATGTTTGCAGTAAGCTAATGCGCAATCCAGGATATTTTAACATTAATAGTACTCTTTTTCGCAGAGATACTATCAATAAAATGACTGTCAAGGGTAATTTGATAACGAAAAATTTAATGACTGCTGACTATGATCTCTTTTTCCGAATAGAATTTGCAGGAATATTGGTGTATTATATGCCAGAGCCGCTGATTTCATATCGTATCCATGGAGATAATGATTCTCGAAGGAAAAAGTTATTAAGAAAACATACTATATTAATTCTTCTTAGACATCGTCTAATATTAAATTTAAAATGTGAATGGAAGTTTAGATTAATTCTTTTTCGATATTTATTTAGAATAAGTCGACCAAGTGAATTTGAAAAAAGGTTATTTAATGTATTACGTAGACGTATATTTCATTTCTAGTTTAAAGATTGAAGTAAAGTGATTGTTTAATTAAACAGTACGATCTGAAAGAAGATTGTAATATCAATATCTAGCTAAATGTATAACTAGGGCTATATTAGATGAATCAAGGAGGACGTGTTTATGAAAGTGGTAATTCTCGCAGGTGGTTTTGGCACACGAATAAGTGAAGAGTCTCACCTAAAACCTAAACCAATGGTAGAAATTGGAGGGCGACCAATTCTTTGGCATATAATGAAAATCTATTCCCATTATGGGTTCAACGACTTTATTGTTTGTCTAGGATATAAAGCGTATTGCATCAAAGAATATTTTGCGCATTATTTTTTACATGAAGCAGATGTAACTTTTGACTTTAGCGTATCTAATCAACAGATTGTACATAATCATCATGCTGAGCCGTGGAGAGTTACATTAGTAAATACAGGCGTAAATACTATGACGGGTGGACGAGTTAAACGTGTCCAACAGTATGTTGGACAAGAACCTTTTATGCTTACTTATGGAGATGGAGTTAGCAATGTAAATATAGCTAGCTTAGTAGATTATCACAAATCACATGGTAAACTTGCAACTGTGACTTCGGTTCAACCGTCTGGGCGCTTTGGAGCACTTGATTTGTCAGATGGAAATATGGTTCAAGGGTTTCAAGAAAAACCGCAAGGTGACGGCGGATGGATTAATGGAGGTTTTTTTGTTCTTCAACCAGAAGTATTTGACTATATCGAAGGTGATAACACTATCTTTGAACGCACTCCTATCGAGAAACTAGCATCAGGAAATCAGTTAGTAGCCTACAAACACGACGGATTTTGGCAGCCTATGGATACCATGCGAGATAAAGAGCATTTGGAAGAGTTATGGCAAAAGAAAAAAGCGCCATGGAAATTATGGGAATAGGTGCTTGTATGATGAATAAGATGTTTTGGGAAGGAAAGAAAGTATTTGTTACCGGACATACTGGATTTAAGGGATCCTGGTTATGTTTATGGCTTAGTACTTTAGGTGCTAACATTACAGGCTATTCTTTACAGCCACCTACACAACCTAATTTATTTGAGTTGTGCAAAGTAGATGATTTAGTAACAAGCATTATTGGAGATGTACGTGATAATGCAGCGCTTACAAAAACTATGCTGCAGGTACAGCCTGAAATCGTAATTCATATGGCGGCCCAGCCTTTGGTCCGTGATTCTTATAAATTCCCAGTAGATACTTATGCGATAAATGTTATGGGTACTGTTCATCTATTAGAGGCGGTGCGCCTCTGTAAAAGTGTAAAAGCAGTTGTGAATGTAACAACCGACAAATGTTATGAGAATAAAGAATGGGTATGGGGATATCGCGAGAATGATCCAATGGGAGGTTACGACCCATATTCTAATAGTAAGGGCTGTTCTGAATTAATAACCAATGCTTATCGTAACTCATTTTTTAACCCTCATGATTATGCTAAACATGGTGTTGCATTAGCTTCGGCTCGAGCTGGAAACGTAATTGGTGGTGGAGATTGGGCCTCTGATCGCCTTATTCCCGACTGTATCAAGGCTCTTTTAAATAATGAAAAGATCAAAATTCGTAATCCGAATGCTATAAGGCCCTGGCAGCATGTTTTAGAGCCACTTAGTGGATATTTACTATTAGCGCAAAAACTCTATGATGAGGGTGTAAGTTTCGCTGAAGGATGGAATTTTGGTCCGAATGAGAATGAGGCAAAATCAGTAGAGTGGATTGTACAAAAAATGTGTAGGCAGTGGGATGAAGGGGCTGCTTATGAGTTTGACAAGTGTGAACATCCGCATGAAGCAAATTATCTGAAACTTGATTGTTCAAAGGCGAAAATGAGACTGAATTGGTATCCTAAGTGGGATTTAGAGTACACCTTAGAAATTATCATTAGTTGGGTACGAGCTTATAATGAAAAGTCAGATATGCGTAATATATGCTTACAACAAATAAATGATTATATGAATCATGATATGAGGTAATGATGAATAGCAACTTAGAACTACAAGAAAAATTAAAGCAGCAGGTAATTGAAGCTGCTGTGAAGTATTATGAAGTAAAACATAAAAGAGAAAAGTCCTTTGTACCGGGTGATCGTATTTCTTATGGCGGGCGTGTTTTTGATGAGCAGGAAATAACTAATTTGATTGATTCTTCATTAGATTTTTGGTTAACAACAGGTAAGTATGCAGAAAAGTTTGAGAAAGGTTTTTCTGAATTTTTAGGAGTCAAGTATTGTTCTCTGACAAATTCGGGGTCCTCAGCGAATTTATTAGCCTTTATGGCGCTAACTTCTCACAAGCTTGGTAAGCGTAAGATAAATAAAGGTGATGAAGTAATAACTGTAGCAGCTGCCTTTCCAACAACTGTGGCGCCTATCATACAATATGGTGCTATTCCAGTATTTGTAGATGTATCATTACCTACTTATAACATAGATATAATGCAATTAGAAGCTGCATTAACTGCTAAAACCAAAGCAGTAATGATCGCTCATACATTAGGAAATCCTTTTGACTTACAAGCTGTAAAAGATTTTTGTGATCAACATGATTTATGGTTAATTGAAGATAATTGTGATGCTTTGGGAACAAAATATATCTATAATGGTGAATGGAAATATTCTGGAACAATTGGTCATATTGGTACATCCAGTTTTTATCCTCCACATCACATGACTATGGGTGAGGGTGGTGCCGTATATACGAATGATATTCAGCTGAAGCGAATTATTGAATCTTTCCGAGATTGGGGGCGTGACTGTTGGTGTCCATCAGGAAAGGATGATACTTGCAAGAATCGCTTTACTCAGCAATTTGGTGAGTTACCGATGGGGTATGATCACAAATATGTTTATTCTCATTTAGGGTATAACTTAAAAGTAACAGACATGCAGGCAGCTATTGGTTGTGCCCAATTGCAAAAGTTACCTTTATTTATAGAAAAACGCAGACAAAACTGGCAGCTTCTTCGAGAGGGTCTTGATGACTTGAGTGAAGTATTAGTTTTGCCAGAAGCGACTGTTAAGTCTGAACCTAGCTGGTTTGGCTTTTTATTGACAGTGAAAAAACAGGGACAACGAGATGAACTAGTTAAATATCTTGAAAACAAAGGAATACAGACGCGTATGCTATTCGCAGGGAATTTAATTAAGCATCCGTGCTTTGATGATATGAGAAAAACAGGATCGGGATTCAGAGTAGTTGGAGCATTAAATAATACGGATACAATTATGAATAACACTTTATGGATCGGTGTGTATCCTGGCCTTCAACGTGAAGAAATAGAATACATGATTAGTAGTATTAAAGAGTTTTTTAGAGAGGAATGAATCGTATGAAGATGCGAGTTGCAGATTACATCACATCAGCATTATATGATGCTGGAGGTGAACATGTCTTTCTCATTACAGGCGGAATGATAATGCATTTGACAGATGCATTACTACAGCATGGAAAACAAAAGTTTACATGCTGCCATCATGAACAAGCAGCAACAATGGCAGCTGATGCATATGGAAGGTATACACAAAAACTTGGTGTTGCGTATGTAACCGCTGGACCTGGAGCATTAAATACTATCACTGGGGTTGTAGGCGCGTATGTTGATTCCTCTCCTTGTATAATTGTTGCGGGGCAGTCAAAAGTTTCACAAGCTAGAGTTACTGGACCCAGACAATTTGCGTTACAAGGTTATGAAAATTTACCTATCTTTGAGAAATTTACTAAATATGCAGTCATGCTTGATGACATATCCAGGGTACGTTACGAGATAGAAAAGAGTATCTTTTTAGCAAAACAAAATAGGGTCGGACCAGTATATATTGAGTGCCCAATTGATATACAAGCAGCGTATTTTGATCCCGAAAAATACGAAGGGTTTCAGCCTTCGATAGACAATAAGATGCCAGCTATTTCTGCTGAGCAAGTAAAGAAAGTCAAGGAGTTACTACAAAAAAGTAAGAGGCCATGTATTATTGCTGGTGCAGGGATAAGAATGGCTAATGCTATTCAACCATTTTACAGCTTTATGGAAAGCCTTCAGATTCCTGTGGTAACCTCGAGGTTGGGAATGGATCTTGTGGGATTTGAACATCCGCTATTTGTTGGACATCCTGGCTTATATGGCGATCGACCAGCAAACTTTGCTGTGCATAATGCTGATTTACTGCTTATCTTAGGCTCTCGTATGGGAATCGGTGTAGTGGGTTATGACTTTCAAGATGTTGCCCCAGAAGCAGTTAAAATATGTGTAGACATTGATGAGAAAGAACTCGAAAAACCTGGAATACCACTGGATATGCCTATACACGGAGATGTCAAAGAGTTTCTAGATATGCTCCTTCCAATTACTACTGGTATAAGTCTTGATACTAGTAATTGGGTTTCAAAGGTTCAAGAGTGGAAAGCTGCTTACCCGGTTGATTTACCGGAATATCAAAAGGAAGTTGAAGGGATCAATTCTTATCACTTTACTCGCGTTTTCTCAGAGAAAATGCATGAGGATGATATTTTTGTACTAGATACTGGATCGTGCTTTCATGTATTTGCTCAGGCGTTTAAGGTTAAGTATGGACAGCGACATATTATTACCGGTGGATTGTCCACAATGGGCTATATGCCTGGGGCAATCGGAGTGGCTGCTGCTAGTAACTCTAAAGAGGTGTACTGTATAACAGGAGACGGCTCCTTGCAAATGAACATACAGGAACTTCAAACTATAGCACATAATCATCTCCCAGTGAAGATCATTGTTTTTAATAACAATGGGTATCTGTTAATCAGGCAAACACAAAAGAATTTTCAGGAAGGGCGTCTAATTGGAGAAGGGCCGGAAACCGGAGTCGGATTCCCAGATTTAAAAATACTTGCTGACGCCTATGGAATTGGATACTTAGCTATAAATTCTCTTACAAATTTAGATTCAGGTATTCAAGAATTAGTAAATTATAGTGGACCTGTAATATGTGAAATTATGACCCCTTCAAATCAATTACTTATACCACGAATTGCTTCAAAAAAACTAGACGATGGTACGATGATATCTTTGCCATATGACGACATGTTCCCTTTCCTTCCACGTGATGAATATACTAAAAACTGTTTTCGAAACTGCAATTTGGAATAGGGTTTACTAGGAGAGGTAGAATGAAAAAGTTAAAAGTAGCTATTCTAGGGAGCGGTAATATCGGTACTGATCTGCTTGTAAAAGTTCAAAGGTCTCCTTATTTAGAATGCACTGTGTTTATAGGTCGTAAGCTGGCATCGCCTGGAATGGCAAAAGCTAATAGCCTTGGAGTTCGAATTTCAGACCAAAGCATTGAAACAATTACTAATAATCCAGAATGCTGTGACTTAGTATTTGATGCAACATCAGCAATTGATCATTTAAGGCATGCGCCGATTTTGAAGAAGCTAGGAAAACTCGCTATTGATTTAACTCCTGCTAAAGTAGGGCAGATTTGTGTTCCTGCTGTTAATTTAACTAGTTGCCTCCAATATACCAATGTTAATATGGTAACTTGTGGAGGACAGGCGTCTACGCCATTGGCTTTTGCTATAGGGCAAACCCAGCAGAATATAGATTATATAGAAGTAATATCGAGTATTGCCTCACGGAGTGCTGGACCGGCTACTCGTGCCAACTTAGATGAATATATTAGTACAACAGAAGCTGCAATCCGAACTTTCTCAGGATGCAGACGTGCTAAAGCTATTCTAAACCTTAATCCCGCTCAACCATGCATTAATATGCAAACAACAGTTTTTGCTAAAGTTGAGAAGCCGGATTTAGCAAAATTGAAGCCGGTTCTTCAAGAAGTTATTTCAACAGTTCAAAAATATGTCCCTGGGTATCAGCTTATTGTTCCGCCTACTGTAGAAAATGGCCGAATTGTAATTATGGTCAGAGTTATGGGAGTTGGAGACTATTTACCTAGCTATGCTGGAAATCTGGATATTATCAATTGTGCAGCTATTGCTATGGCAGAAGAATATGCTAAAAATAATAATTAAGGAGCATATATGCGCAAAGTAATAATAAATGATCCAACCTTGCGTGATGGTTCTCACGCTATTCAACATCAACTTACAGCTGAACAGATTGCTTTGTATTGTTCAGCTGCTGATAAAGCTGGGGTTCCTATTGTAGAAGTAGGACACGGAAACGGAGCTGGTGCTTCGTCGTTACAATTGGGAGAAAGTTTACTTTCCGACGAAGTTATGTTGTCTATTGCTAGGGAAAATTTAAAAACCTCAAAATTAGGAATACATATTATACCAGGATTTGCTACAATTGAGAGGGATCTTTCGCACGCAATTGATTTAGGCGTCGATGTGATAAGAGTAGCATCCCATTGTACAGAAGCAGATATCACTGAACGACATATAGGATATGCACGTCAGAGAGGCAAAGAGGTTTATGGCGTATTAATGATGACCCATATGGCTTCAAAAGAGGTACTGGCAGAAGAAGCTCTCAAAATGGAATCATATGGTGCCGAAGGTATTATGTTAATGGATTCAGCAGGGGCTTATTTGCCCAATGACGTATCCGAAAAGATAGGGACACTTGTGAATAGATTAAGTATCCCAATTGGTTTTCATGCTCATAACAACCTGGGATTATCAATTGCCAATTCTTTGTCAGCATTAGAAGCTGGAGCGATGATGATAGATGGATGTGCACGTGGATTTGGCGCTGGAGCTGGCAATGCCCCTATCGAAGTACTAGTGGCAGTACTAGAGAAAATGGGATATGAAACTGGAATCGACCTGTATGCTATTCTTGATGCCGCAGATTTAGCAGAGCGAGAGATATTGAAAGTGATACCTAGTATTCAATCAACTAGTATTGTTAGTGGATTAGCTGGAGTTTTTTCAGGTTTTTCGATCCATGTTAATCGTGTTGCACAAAGTTATGCCGTGGATCCTCGTGATGTATTTTTTGAGTTGGGCCGTAGACAAGTAGTTGCGGGGCAGGAAGATATTATTATTGAGGTTGCTTCAGAACTTGCCGCTAAGCGGGGTGTATAGCTTATGAGTGAAACTGCCGAGAACCTAATTGTTAATGATTGCCAAAAGGTTTTATCTCATTATCCAAATGATTTTTTAACAAATTTGAGAAATCAATGCATTTTGATTACGGGTGGAACGGGTTTTATTGGTACATGGCTTGCCGAATTATTAACTTTCTTAAATGACAAAGAACAGTATAATATGAAGATTGTTTTGCTCTCAGAAAGAGCGTATACTTTTGCTAGTAAAGCTCCCCACTTAGTTAATCGACAAGATATCACTTTAATTTCTAAAGATATTGTTGGCGTAACTGACTTGCCTGCAGAAATTACAATGATTATACATGCTGCAGGAAGTCCTGATAATAGACTACATGCATCAGATCCTATAAAAGTTATGCGAACGATCACAATGGGGACAGAAGTTTTGCTTAGTATAGCAAGCCGCTTACCAAAGCTGAAAAAAATATTGAATATTAGCTCTGGATTAATCTATGGAAACCAAAATACGCATAGCGAAAAAAGTAAAGAATGTGGTGGTAATTGCCCTGAAAGTTTTAGCTTTAACAATGCATACGTAGAAGCTAAGAGATATGCAGAATCATTATGTGCCGTCTATGGAAATAAATATAAGCTTGATATAACTAATATCCGGCCGTATGCTTTTGTGGGGCCGTATCAATTAGTGGATAGGCCATGGGCCATAAATAATTTTATTCGCGATTACCTAAATAATAAGCCTATACGAATTCTTGGGGATGGAGAGACAGTTAGAAGTTATATGTACCCTGCTGACATGGCGCTATGGATATTGAAACTACTGGCAGATGCAAATGCGGGACAAAGTTACAATATTGGTAATCCGGCCCCTATAAGCTTAAACTCGCTGGCGGAAAAAATATCATTGAGCATGCATAAGAATTTACCAGTTCAAATCAATAATTACCAAGATAATGCATATCGCAGGACTCGATTTGTGCCCGATGTAACAAAAGCCTTCAATGAGCTTGATTTGAAGATTACAGTAGAGATTGATGAAGCACTTGAACATACCTTGTTATGGAATCTTTCTAATTATTGCAAATAAGTAACGGGAGTAATGGCATGGATGTTAAGCAAGTTGCAATTCTAGGAGCGACTAGTCATATTGCTAAAGGACTGATTATAGGGCTATCACAGCAAGGGTATAAGTTGACTCTTTTTGCAAGATCACTCGACCAAGTTCACGATTTTGTACAAAATAATAAAATATATGATAAAATAACTATTTTGCCTTTCGAGCATTTTGGAAGTAGCGCATATGATGTTATTATTAATTGCGTTGGTATTGGTGATCCCCAGAAATTAAAGTATTCTGGTTCTAAAATATTTTATATCACAGAACAATTTGATAATCTTATTTTAGATTTTTTAGTAAGATATCCAGATACGCTTTATATTAATTTGAGTAGTGGCGCTAGTTATGGAATAAACTTTAAGGAACCTGTTGATGAATCATCTTATGCACAACTAAACATTAATAATATCACTACTGATGATTATTATGGAATTGCAAAATTATATATAGAAGCTAAACATCGTTCTTTAAAAGAATATAATATTGTAGATTTGAGAGTCTTTGGATATTTTAGTCGTTTTATTAATTTAAGTTCAAGCTATTTCATCAATGAAATTATATTATGCATTAAACAAAATAGAGAATTAGTCACCGGACCAGGGAACATAGTTCGTGATTATGTACACCCGAGTGACTTAGTCGGTCTAATCGAGAGTTGTATCGACAAGCATAAAGTTAATGATACTTATGATGTTTATAGCTTAGCCCCAGTCACTAAATTTGAAATTCTTGAGTTTTTTACTGCTGTGTATAAGCTCAAATATGTTATTGACGATAAAGTGATTATTCAGACTGCAACTGGATTAAAGGAGCATTATTACTCTAAAAGTAGAAAGGCAGAAGCTATTGGTTATGCTCCTACTCTTACATCTTTAGAGTGCATCAAGAAGGAAACAGAACAAATTCTACATAATAATATCAAATAAATGGGTTGTAAGGATTGTAAAGGATCAAGATCCGGTTAAAAGTAGAAACACGGTGCTATTAAAGGAGATATCTTGTGGAGCAGATGATTAAACTTACCATTGCAGTTCCTACTTATAATGGAGCAAAATATATTAGGCAATGCCTTAATAGTATTTTAGAGCAAATAGAATCTGGGGTTGAACTATTAATATCTGATAATGCCTCCACAGACGAGACCCCCAAAATAGTACAAGAATATCAATCAAAATTCTCCTGCATACGTTATATCTGTAATGAAAGAAACTTAGGTGCGGATACTAATTTTGATTTGGCAGTGCGCCGCTCCCTGGGAGAATATGTGTGGCTCTTTGGGGATGACGACACCATGAAGCCTGGCGCGATAGGCAAGGTTTTACGTGTAATTGCTGAAAATCCGAATCTAGCAGCAATTTTTGTCAATTATTCAATTTATAGTCAAGATATGAGAAGTTGTGAAAAAGATAAAGATGTTGATTTTAAAGGCGATGTATTATGTGTAACCTCAGATGAATTTTTGAAAACGGTTAGAATTGCTCCAATTTTTATTTCTGCCAATATAGTGCAACGACGTACATGGATTCAAACGGATACTAGCCCTTATATTGGCTCTAATTGGATTCAATTTGGTACCTTAATGGATATGGTAATAGGGCGTACAACCTATTGTATCGAGTATCCTTATGTTAATTTAAGAACTGGAGCGGCTCGTTGGAAGAATGGTGGGCAGTTTTATAAAAATACGCTGTCGTTATACAATATTCTTGCTAAGCTTCCTAGTGAGGGATATAGCGAAGATAGTGTAGAGCATGCTATGGAGCCTATTATAACTCATCTTAGTCGCACTATCCGATCAGCTAAACGCGAAGGCCTGGTGGTTGATAAAACGCTATTGCAAGCATCAATACTAGCATTTAATAATCTGTCCTGCTTTTGGTTTAAGCAATTTCCGTTACTAGTAATCCCGGGAATTGTATATAGGCTGTTTTATGGGAGATATATAAGGCGTAAAATTAAGGAATACTGGGGACGATTGTGAATACTTCTCAAAACTTATATTACTTTATCTTGTAATATAAGTTTTGAGAAGTATTAGTTATAAATATTGGGGAGGGAACAATTTGAAAAAAGCATTAATAACCGGAATAACAGGACAAGATGGTGCATATCTCGCCGAGTTCTTGCTCAATAAAGGATATGAAGTCCATGGGGTAAAACGCCGCAGTTCTCTATTTAACACGGATCGTATTGATCATCTTTATCAAGATCCTCATGAACAGAATGTAAGATTCCATTTGCATCATGGCGATCTCACTGATTCAACTAACCTTATACGCATTATTCAGGAAGTACAGCCTGATGAAATATACAACCTAGCTGCGCAAAGCCATGTTCAAGTTTCGTTTGAAACCCCTGAATATACTGCAAATTCAGATGCTCTAGGTACGCTGCGAATATTAGAAGCGTTACGAATATTAGATCTAACTAAGAAGACTAAATTTTATCAAGCTTCGACTAGTGAATTGTATGGTAAAGTACAAGAGACTCCACAAAAGGAAACTACTCCTTTTTATCCCCGTAGCCCTTATGCTGCGGCAAAGTTGTATGCATATTGGATAACGGTGAACTATCGCGAAGCCTATGGCATGTATGCTTGTAATGGAATTCTGTTTAATCATGAGTCACCTATTCGTGGTGAGACCTTTGTCACAAGAAAAATTACCCGAGCTGTAGCACGGATTAAAGTCGGTTTAGACAAAGATCTTTACTTGGGGAATTTGGATGCCAAGCGTGATTGGGGCTTTGCCGGTGACTATGTAGAGGCGATGTGGTTAATGCTACAGCAGGAAGTCCCTGAGGACTTTGTTATTGCTACAGGTGAAACTCACTCGGTTCGCAAATTTGTAGAACTTGCCTTTAAGCATATTGGTATCAATATTACGTGGCAGGGACAAGGTGTAGAAGAAAAGGGAATTGATCAAGCAACAGGAAAAGTGCTTGTTCATATAGATCCGCGTTATTTCCGCCCTACAGAAGTAGAATTGTTGTTGGGTGATGCTACGAAAGCTCGTGAAAAATTAGGATGGCAGCCTAAAATGTCTCTATCGCAATTAGTGGAAGCGATGGTCAGCGAAGATCTTCGTCAGGCTGAGAGAGATATAGTCCTGAAGTCCCAGGGCTTTTCTATACGCAATTAATTGGAGAAAAATATGAGAATATTGTTAACGGGTTCTACCGGTATGGTAGGGTGCAACTTTTTAGAGCATCCAGCGACTGATAAATTTGAATTGTTAACTCCAGGAAGTACTGAGCTGAACTTATGCGATTACTTTGCTACAGAAGCATACCTAAAAAAAAATCAGCCCGATATTATCATTCATGCAGCAGGAAGAGTTGGCGGTATACAGGCTAATATTAAAGAACCTGTTCGTTTTCTCCTTGATAACCTGGACATGGGGCGGAACATAGTATGGGCTGCGCGCCAGTGTGGTGTCCGTAAATTAATTAATCTTGGCAGTTCATGCATGTATCCAAGAAATCATGAGGAGCCCCTCTTAGAAGAGCAAGTGTTGCAAGGCGAACTAGAACCGACTAATGAAGGCTATGCTTTAGCGAAAGTAATGGTAAGTAGGTTATGTGAATATATTTCGCGGGAAGATGATAGGTTCCAGTTCAAAACGATCATACCTTGTAATCTGTATGGACGCTGGGATAAATTTGATCCTGCCCATTCTCATATGATTCCGGCTGTCATACATAAATTGCATAATGCAAAGCAGGCGAAATTGGCTAAAGTTGATATTTGGGGAGATGGAATGGCCAGTAGAGAATTTATGTATGCAGGCGACTTAGCAGATTGTCTTGTACAGGCAGTTCAAAAGTTTGATACATTGCCTAGCATTATGAATGCTGGTTTAGGTATAGATTATACGATAAATGAGTATTATCATGCGATTGCAACAGTGGTAGGTTTTACTGGTTCGTTCGTTCATGATTTGTCCAAGCCAGTGGGGATGCAGCGCAAGCTAGTTAATATAACGAAACAGAAAAAATGGGGTTGGCAGGCAACGACATCTCTGCAGGATGGGTTATCTAGGACTTATCAATACTATTTGTCTGCTATAGCAAAAGGAGAGTTTGAACATGCGTAAGAAGATTGGCGTAGGTCATGCTCATGTGGGAGAATTAGAAAAGAAATATGTCAACCTTGCGCTTGATGCCGGGCGCCTCTCACAGGGAGAGTTTGTTTATAAATTTGAGAACGAATTTGCTCAGCTGCATGAACAGCGGTGGGGGATTGCTTGTAACAGTGGAACTTCTGCTCTCCATGCCGCTTTGGAAGCCCTAAAAGAAAAATATCAATGGCCTGAGAAAAGTGAGGTGCTGGTTCCGGCCATTACCTTTATTGCTACTTCTAATGCATGCATCCATGCTGGACTGGTTCCAGTCTTTGTTGACGTTGATTCAGTCTCCTATAATATGGATCCGAAGCAAATTGAAGCAAAAATTTCACCAAAAACCGTTGGCATTATGCCGGTACACACGTTCGGTCAACCTTGTGAAATGGATGAAATTGTTGCTATAGCCAGTAAATATAACCTGAGATTAATTGAGGATTGTGCAGAAGCTCATTTTGCGACCTATAAGGGAAGGCCTGTGGGAAGCTTTAGTGACATAGCTGGTTTTAGTACCTATGTTGCTCATACTATCACAACCGGCGTAGGCGGTGTAATAACAACAAATGACAGCGAGCTGGCGGAAATCTGCCGCTCCTTAATTGCTCATGGCCGTGCTTGCACTTGCGAACGTTGCATCGCTTCTAATCCTAACCAGGTTTGCAAGCTGCGCATGCAGACGGAAATGGACAAACGATTTATGATGGTGCGGATGGGTTACAGTTATCGGATTGGTGAGTTAGAAGGTGCCCTCGGAATAGCCCAACTGGAGAACCGGGATTTCATTATGAACACCCGAAAAGAAAATGCTGCTTATTTGACAAATAAGCTTCGTAAGTTTGAAGAGTTCTTTCAACTGCCTGACTATCCAGAGTATATTGATCACTCTTTTATGATGTATCCAATCGTAATCAAAGAAAGTGCATCTTTTACACAACGGGAATTGACTGGATATCTAGAGCAGAAAAATATAGAAAGCAGGCCAATGCTTCCACTTCTTAATCAGCCGGTTTATAAAGAATTGTTCGGAGATATTGAAAAGGATTATCCTGTTGCTCAATGGATCAATAACAATGGTTTTTATGTTGGTTGCCATCATGGGCTAAATACAGAAGAGCTGGACTATATTGTTGAATGTATTGAAACGTTCATAAAAACGAAATGCATTAATTTCGCAGCTGCTACTACGTCAGTATCAATAAGGAGCGAAGGTGCGAAAGAGTGAAAAGGTGGAATAAAACAGTCTTAGCTGTATTGATGCAGTGGGACTATGGTAAGCCAGCTAGAGGCGAGTCCTTGGATAAGGTTTGTTTCTATGAAAATCTAACGCATTTAGTAGACCTTGTAGAACCATTGTGGTATGACGATTATTTAGAGCGACAGCATGAATTGCAAAATTTAGTCTTACAAAAGGCAGAAGAGATGAAGCCGGATTTGATACTGTTTATTCCTTACACCGATCAGTTTAGTGTTAATACGCTAGAACAGCTTAAGAAAAGGTTTTCTACTTATGCCTGGTTTGGTGATGATCAATGGCGGTTTAATAGCTATTCTTCAAAACTGGCTCCCCACTTTACCTATGTTTCAACAACTGATCCATGGAGTGTTACAAAGTACAAAAAGCTGGGAATTACTCCGATTGTAACGCAGTGGGCTGCGCAGAAGTATTCAGAAGATATCAGTCCAATTAGCTGTGGAGAGAGTTATCAATATGAAGTCTCATTTGTTGGTGGAAAAAATCGCTATCGCGCTTGGTTTATAAATGAGTTAGCAAAACACGGAATTCAGGTTGAGTGTTTTGGTGCAGATTGGCCTAATGGCAGAGTTTCGTATCTGGAAATGGAACAAATCTTTCGCAAAAGTAAAATTAACCTCAACATATCCAATAGTATAGGACAAGATACAAAGTTCATTCTCTCTAGCTTACGGAATTTAACCAAATGCTATCGGGCAAAAAAAACATCAGAACAAATCAAAGCCCGCAATTTTGAAATTCCTTTGGCTGGTGGCTTTCAATTATCTAATTATGTGCTTGGACTGGAGCGCTATCTCAATATAGGACAGGAAGTTGCCGTCTATACATCAACGGATGAATGCGTACAGCAGATTCAATATTACTTGGAGAATGAGGAATTAAGACAACAAATTACTGTGGCTGGTCATGAACGTACAAAAGCAGAGCATACTTATACAAATCGGCTGGCTCACATTCTGGGAGAGATTTGGGATTGATTAGCTTAGCTATTTGGGTTGACAAGGCATATGATAATGATAAGCTTTTTGAAAAAAACAGTTTGCTTAATCGTGATAACTGCCTTGCACCATTTCATCATCTAAAAGACAAAATAGAGGAAGCTGGGGGAGCATGTCATACACAGGATATATTCCAAATGCAAGACAGTATCCCAGATGCTGTAGTGTTTTTGGATATTCCCCAAAAACCAGTCTCGCAGTTCCTTGGCAACTGGGATGGAAATACAAGAAAGTACGTTATACTACAAGAGTGTGAGGTCGTTATCCCCCGAAACTGGGACATAAAGATGCATGAGCAGTTTGATAAAATATTTACCTGGCATGATCAATTTGTTGATGATAATAAATATATCAAATTGAACTTTTCTCAGAATATATCACATTCAATACATAAAGATCCTTCACTTAAGAAGAAAATGTGTACCATGATAGCTGGAAATAAACAGGCCGACCATCCATTAGAATTGTATTCAAAGCGTTTAGAGGCCATTCTCTGGTTTGAAAAGAACGCGCCAGATGATTTTGATTTATATGGCATGAAGTGGGATACCTATGAATTGGCGGGGATCAAGCTACCTTATAAGTTTGGT
>JAEYSJ010000065.1 GCA_023434855.1 Bacillota bacterium
GTTTTACTCTCTCACAAAGCCAATCTGAAACAGGAGTAATTATAATTTTATCAAAATTCTTAAATGCCTTTTTCATCATCATCCATTCTTTAGCGCTTCTATCAAAGATTTGAGAAGATGGTCTACCATTACCAGCTTGAGGACATTTACCACAACCAGTTTTCCATTTTTCACACTCTAACGCGTGACCACAACCTGCCGTGTGCATAAACTCCGCATGAAGAGTTAGAACTGTTTGTATATTATTGTCTTTCAGATAACAAAGTAGTTTATATATATTTACGGTATAAGCATTAATACAATGCAAATGCACTATATCTGGTTTTTCGTCTTTAATGATTTTAATTAAATTCCAAGTTGAAATATAGCAGCCTGCATAAGCATAACCAGTAATTTTTGAATATAATGATTGTAATTTCATAATTATTTCTGGTGCAGTTTTGTATATATGCTGTTTATTAACTTTTTTACCCCTGCCATAACATACTATAGACTCATAACCATTCTCTATCAAATAATTATGAATATCTTGTACTATTTTCCCTGTGCTTCCACTGGGATAAACTGCATTTACCTGCATAATTTTCATTATTTAGTTCCTCTATATTTATTGTTAATTATAGAACGATATTTCTTTTTAATTTCACATAAAAATATCCCTTTTAATAAATAAACGTAATACCTAAATTCGTCTGTTAAATTATACAAATTATATTTTTTTAATGTTGCTTTATATTCATATCTAATATTTTTATTATTTATTTTTGTACAAAAATAAAACAGCAATGTTCTTAAATAATATTTATTAGCTGATATATTCGAGCCTAATTTATATAAAAAATTATTCAGAAACTGATTTATTTCTATCGGTTGCAGCTTTGCTAATGTAATTGTATCTTGCATAGGATGAACCCTTGATTTAATTAGTTTATCATTATACAAATAAAAATTATAACCGTAAAAGGATAACATTATCCAACAGACCCAATCTTGTATATATTTATAATCAGGGTTAAATCCTTTAACTTGTTTTAAAGCTATTTTAGGTATAAGCAATGAGCATCCTGATAAATTATTTCCAATACACAAACTCTTAAACATCTCCTTACCTGAAAACAGTCCTAAATAAGATCTATTAACTCTAAAAATAGGTTCTCCTTTAGAATTTATTAATTCCATTTCACAAGAAATTATAGTATTATTTATATCAATTTTCTTACTATTAATTATCTCAATCGCAGAACTAATTTTATTTGGCAAGTATAAATCATCATGCGATAACCAAGAAAACCATTCACCTTTCATTTTTTCGATACCAAAATTTAACGCTGTTGCTACGCCACCATTTTCTTTGTAAAAATAGCGTATTTTATCTCCATAACTCAAAGCAATCATTTCTGTCGCTCCGTCATCTTGTGAACCATCATTTATTACAATAACTTCAATTCTGTTATATGTTTGCGCTAGAGCGCTATCAATACTTTCCTTTAAGTAATTACTACCATTATAAACCGGTATAATAATTGAAACTAATGGATTATACATAATACCCTCACTCTTATGGGATTATTTTCGTTTAAAGAACTTTCAACATTAAAATTTATAATAAAACTATTCTACGTAGCTTTGTAAGGTAACTCAAACTTTGATCCTAAAATATAGTCAAAATCATCAGGAACAAACCCCTTATAGCCACAGCCATCGTAGAATGTCAACTCGCCAAAAATAATTTTTCCTTGAATATTGTATAAGTCTACTCTAACATGCGGAAAATCTTTAGATAAAGCAATTGCCACTTCAACCATTTTGTCAAAATTCTTGGGTTTTGGCATAGTAGTTTGAATATCTCTAATATCCGAACGCTTAAATGGAATTTTGTTGAAATTTAAATCAAATATTCCAAGTTTAATACCATCCTCTAAATACCTCTCAATAATTACATATAGACAGTAAGGTTTTCCATTAAAACAAAAAAACTTATAATCGATCAAATCATTATTTTCATCTTTATCAAGAAACTTCTCACAAATTATTCTAGGTTTGATATCATAATAGGCCCACTCACGGCCTGCCTTTTCCGATTTTCTAGCCAACCAGTGATTCAAAGTTGAACGTGCTGTGTCAATATCCAGTTTAGACTTATCACTGCAAAAAATGTTTGAGTGAGAGCCATTTGTTGTTTTTAAAACAAACCGTTCCGGTAGTTTATCAAAGTCTATATCCTCTGCCTGATCATAAACTCCGTACATGGGAACTAAAATATCCTCATAGCCTTTCGACATAATGTAATCTCTTACCCCATACTTGTCTGAACACTTCGTCATTAGAGGATCACGATAATAAAGTTTATACCATTGTAATTTTTCAGTAAACCGCTTAGGGTTTTTCAAATCAAGCCAACGATTGGTAGCAATTTTATACTGAAGGTTTATCATCCACTTATCAGGAATAAACTCAGTTAATCTTAATAATTTAAATCTCAACTCTTGACTTGGCATTATCGTTTTATAATCCATCTTCACACCCCCTTAGAGCCCAGTTTTGTAATTTCATCCAAATACGTATTTATAACAATCTTGCGATCAAATTCTTTCTCAACTTTTGTTCGTCCCGCAAGTCCCATGCTTTTTTTGTCTTCATAACATAAGCCTATAAACCGATTGACCTTTTCTGTCAAATCTCCACTGTTTCCTGGCTCAAATAAATATCCGGTGACACCGTCTTCTACTACATCACGCGAACCGTTAATAGCAGAAGCGATACAAACTCTCCCCATTGCTGAAGTTTCTAACAGCACATTCGGCACGCCTTCGCCTCCATGCGAAGGGAGGATGGTACAATGGCACTGCCTTATCCATTCCTTGATATCCTTTTGAAATCCCAGATAATGAATAATCTCTTTTTTGTGATATTCATCAATTTTTTGTTTATATTCGCTTTCCTCAATAAAACCAGCCATATAGAATTGAGTATTTGGATATTGTGCACTAATTTTTTGGGCACACTCCAAATACTGTTCTACGCCTTTGACTTTCATAATCCGGCCGATATATATAAATTTCGTCGAAGTATCAGACGGGAATTCGCTTACGGTATATTGCTCCAGGTTTACACCTGATCCAGGAAGCAATGCATAATTATTCTCAATCATTTTGTTTTGGATAAAATAATCTTTATCACCATTATTTTGAAAAAAGACTTTGTATGATTTTTTTACTGAGAAACGGTAAAGTTGTTTTGCGATTGTGCTAACAATGCTTTTTTTTAAGAAGGTTGCCCCAGTTCCCGTGATATTACTAATTTGAGGATGTTTAGTAAAATTTGAAGCGATACAACCATAAATATTAGGCTTAACGGTATAGGATAAGATCACATCAGGATCTAGATTACTCATGATTTTAAAATAATCGTAAGTTAATTTCAGATCTCTTAGTGGGTTTACTCCTCTACGGTCAACTGGAGTAGCAATAATATTACAGCCCAAATCAAGAAAAAATTTATTTTCAGCAGATTCCGGCATGGAGATATAAACCTCATTTCCTGCTTCAACAAGTCTGAGAATCAGTTCTTTTCTAAATGAATATAACGTTATAAAATGATTAGATAAAATCAATATTTTTTTGGATAAATTCATCGCCTAGTACCTTTTTATAAATTTGTAAAAATTAACCTATACTTCCTCTAAGCTTTCATAATTTGACAATAGGTATGTCCTTTTTTCCTTCTGCGACACCTTTACTCTTTAAAACGCAATTAATAGTACCCCAAAAGCATTTAACATCCAATCGAAAACTCATTTTTTTTACATATTCGCCATCTAATTGAGCTTTTTTCTCTATCGTTAACTCATCCCTGCCATTAATTTGAGCCCATCCAGTCAAACCTGGCAAAACATCATTAGCTCCATATTTATCCCGCTCTGCGAGTAAATCATATTGATTCCATAAAGCAGGACGAGGCCCGACAATACTCATATGACCTATTAAAATATTCCAAATCTGTGGCAATTCATCCAAACTAGTCTTGCGTAATACCTTTCCCATCCTAGTGATGTATTGTTCTGGACTTTCTAGGAGATGGGTTGGCATATCCCTAGGCGCATCAGTTTTCATCGTACGAAACTTTAATATATTAAAATATGTTTTCCCTTTACCCACTCGCTTCTGTTTAAACAATACCGGACCTTTAGAGTCAAGTTTAATTGCGAGGATTAAAACTAGGAATAATGGTGTTAAAGTAATTAATCCAGTAAGAGAGATAATTACATCTATAGCTCTTTTGGTTTGCAAATACCTCATAGTTACCTCTCCATTTTTAGTTTGGTTAATTTTAATAGATATATAACTTTATCCACTGCTCTTTCTATGAACGAACAGTGGATAAAATGCTTATAATAGACAATGACTTCTTGGGTATTATTCCGTGATATCATTTTTATATAGAAACTACTTTATAATCAATTTCTTTTACATTCGATACAGCTTTAGGACTTTTTATCTCTTGCTTTTCTTCACTGCAATATAGTTCTCTAGAATTCTTATAACTTGGAAGCAATTCAGTAAGTATATGGATTATTTCATCCGATTGCATATCAGTTTTCAACATTATCATTGCCTGCTGGAACTTCCGCTCATCAACTGCTCTTAAATTAGCCACATAAATCTTCTCATGTTTAGTGGAGGACGTTCCTTCTTCTGCAGTAAGCAGTTCTTCAAAGAGTTTTTCTCCTGGCCTTAAGCCAGTAAATTGTATTTCTATATCCCGCCCCGGCTCCAGACCGGAAAGTTCAATAAGATCAGTCGCCATATCAACAATCTTTACAGGTTCTCCCATATCCAATACAAATACTTCTCCTCCCTGAGCTAGTGCTCCAGCCTGTAAGACAAGCTGCGAAGCCTCAGGAATGGTCATAAAGTAGCGTTTCATATCCGGATGGGTAATAGTGATTGGCCCGCCTTTCAAAATTTGCTTTTTAAATAGGGGAATCACACTACCTCGGCTGCCTAATACATTGCCAAAGCGCACAGCAACATAGTTGGTATCGGATAAGCGATTCATATTCTGAATAATTATTTCGGCAACCCGTTTCGTTGCTCCCATTACACTGGTGGGATTTACGGCTTTATCAGTCGAAATGAGGACAAATTTCTCGACCTTTACCCGATCGGCCGCTTCTGCTATCGTCTGCGTTCCAAAAATATTATTTTGGACAGCCTCCGCCGGCTGAGCTTCCATCAGAGGTACATGCTTATGAGCTGCCGCATGAAAAACTACCTGGGGCTGCACTCTGGAGAATATAGTAAATATCCTTCGTTTATCCCGTACATCGGCAATTACCGGCTCAATAGTAAGATGAGGAAACTTTGCCGTAAGCTCCTGATGTATCTCATAGATACTGTTTTCACCTTTGCCTAAAAGCGTAATATGACTCGGTGACATTTTTGCAATCTGTCGGCATAATTCAGAGCCAATCGACCCACCCGCTCCTGTAACCAATACTCTTTTCCCTGTCAGGTAGCAGGCTATCTGACCAAGATCCAGCTTAACAGGATCTCGGCGCAAAATATCTTCTAGGTCAATATTTCTCAGCTGATCTACCGTTACCTGGCCATCAATGATCTCATACAGACCAGGAGCGGTTTTTACTGTACATTTAGTCTCGCGGCAGGCCTTAAAGATTTCCCGCAGTCGTTCACCATTCGCTGACGGTATTGCGATGATAATTTCGTTTACACCATACTTGCAAACAACCTCGGGCAAATTGTCACGAGTCCCCAGGACAGGCACCCCAAACAGCTTATGTTTAGTCTTATTCCGGTCATCATCAATAAAACCGATGAGATTTTTTGTATCATAGAAACGCTGCCGCAGTTCCCGGGCTATCATTGCTCCTGCGTCGCCCGCCCCGATAATCAATACTTTGGAACAGCTTTCGTTCCGGGTTTTGCGTAGCATATATAAAACTCTTAAGAATAAGCGGCTTAGTCCAACTAAGGCAATCACAATCAGCCAGGTAATGATGGGAATGCTCCGGGGCAGCTTACTCCCCATACCAAACATATAAATAAATACAAGAACAGAGCTGACCGTGACAGCACTGACGATCGCCAGCAGCTCGTGGATACTGGCGTAACGCCAGAGGCGATTATATAGTCCAAAAAAATAAAAGGTGAGTAACCGGATCAAAATAATTCCGGGCAAGTACTCGTAGACCATCTGATACTGGCGGCTGCCGACAACTCCTTCAAACCGCAGCAGCAGCGCCAGATACGGCGCAACTGTGATGATGATTGTATCAAGCAAAACCAGACTTCCTGTAATCAGCTTCTGACGCAATGACGACACCCGTTTCTTATTTTTATTTCCTTGCCTTACTTTCACTGCCATAGTAGTAATAATAATACGCATGCTCTTCTTCAATTTCAACCCGGTTTAGAATAGCTCCCAGAATATGACCGTTCGCCTTTACGAGCAAATCTTTCGCCTTTTGGGCCATTTCCGGTCGGACACTTGTAGAGTCAATCACCAATACAATACCGTCCACTTTCGCAGCCATAACGGCAGCATCGGTTACTGCAATAGTCGGGGGCGCATCAATCAATACTATATCTGCCAATTCCTTTAGCTCAGCAAATAGTTCTACCATCTTCGAAGAGCTCAATAGCTCGGAAGGATTCGGCGGTAT
>JAEYSJ010000072.1 GCA_023434855.1 Bacillota bacterium
TACAGAATGGGTTTCAATCGAGAAGCAACGCAGCCAGCAAGCGGAAATTATTAAGCAGATGGCGTATTTTGATTCGCTAACCGGGCTGGCTAACCGCCATAGTTTAAACGAATATCTGGATAGGGAAATGGAACAAGCGAAGTTAGGTAATACAGCAGGAAGTATATTATTTATTGATATAGATGATTTAAAGCTGGTTAACGATACTTGTGGACATACAGCGGGAGATAAGGTGATTGCTCTGATTGCCTCGCTGTTGCAAAAAATAGTGCCTGAGGATGCCTTTGTCGCCCGGCTTGGCAGTGACGAATTTATTGTTGTGCTGCGTGAGCTTCATGATCGGAATAAAATTAATACCATTGTGAATAGGATTCGAAATTCTCTCAGAATAAACCACGAAAATTCGGGAACCCGTTTTCAATTGACCGTTAGCATTGGAATCGCAATTTTTCCTTATGATGGAGATTCCAGGGAAGAAATCATTAAAAATGCGGATAATGCCATGTACGCTGCAAAAGAAGGCGGAAAAAACAGTTGGCGGTTCTATACGGAGGGGATGCTGCGTGAAACCTATAGAAGGATACAGCTAATTGATGGTTTGCGCTGCGGACTGGAACGTGGTGAATATACTTTAGTCTATCAGCCGCAAATAAACATTGCTACAGGCAAGATCAGTGGTTTTGAAGCACTTCTGCGCTGGAACAGTGCGGAATACGGCACAATATCTCCGCTGCAATTCATTTCAGTTGCGGAGCAATCAGGGCTGATACATGGTATCGGCAAGTGGGTACTAACCGAAGGCTGCTTGTTTGCTCGCCGGTTGGTTGACCGGGGCTGGGATCAGATTTGTGTTGCAGTAAATGTATCTGCTAAACAGGTTGAGGATGACAACTTCATTGCTATCGTTCAGAATGCTATTCAGGAAGCGGGTATCGAACCGCGAATGCTGGGGATTGAACTTACGGAAAGCATTTGCATGTCCTCTCTTGACAAAGCAAATGCTAAGCTTAGGCAGCTTAAACAGCTGGGTATTCCTCTATTACTGGATGACTTCGGCACAGGGTTTTCCTCCTTGTCGTATTTGTTTGGTTTACCTTTTGAAACACTGAAAATTGATAAATCTTTTATTGACGTAATAGGCTCGGATTCCAAAAGAGCTAAGGTTATCAGTTCGATTATCAGTATGGCGCACATTATGAATATGAACGTCATTGCAGAAGGAGTTGAGACTGAGCGGCAATTGGCCTATCTCTCGGCCAATGGCTGTGATTATGCACAAGGCTATTTGTTCAGCAGGCCTTTAGCAGAAGCAGATGCAATCCGCTTCTTGGCAGCAGAAAGGGAAGCCACTTCAATTTCATAATATACATTCCCAACATAAATTGACTTATGAGCTCTCCGCATTTTGTGGAGAGCTTTGCTATTTTCGGCAGGTGTTTCTCATCGGTAGTCAGCCTGTTTTCGAGTAAGTTAAAGAAATTTTTCACGTATTTGAAAAATTCAAAAAGTACTATACAAAGCGAATAGCCTGAAGTATAATCTAGAAAAGTAGTATTTTTTACTACTTTAAATTAAATGTAATAAATATTTCTTCTAAAAGGAGGGATGAGCATTTAGTTTAGTTGGAAAGGATTAACAGAAAAAGGAGACTGGCGATGGACGTAAATGTTAGTGCGAAATCAAAGTCTCAACGTATCCGGTTAGTTATGATGCTATTTACTTGTATGTTTATCATGGGGCTTGACAGAAGCAGCCTTGGTATTGCGGCACCTGTCATTATGAAAGAACTTGGTATTGATCCCGGTTCTATGGGCATTGCATTATCCGCATTTTTTTGGACGTATACGCTGTTCGGGCTGCCGGCAGGTGGTCTGGCTGACAAACATGGTTCGAAAGCAGTATTGGGCTGGGCAGCAGCTATTTGGTCATTAGCATCGGCAGCGACTGGTGTAATGAGCAGCATAGCCGGTATTATTGTCGCAAGGCTCGGAGTTGGGGTAGGGGAGGCAGCTGTTTTTCCGGTTACAGCTAAAATAGCTGCCGATCATTTTCCTTCTAAAGAAAGAGCAACAGCTGTTGGATGGTACTTGTCCGGGGCACGCCTCGGATATGCTGCAACTCCGGTTGTAATGGGTTTTTTGCTTTCTCAGTATAGTTGGCGTATGGCGTTTATCATTACCGGTTTAGGTAGTCTAATTTGGGTAGCATTATGGCACTACTGGTATAAAGAGAAGGCAGTGCAGGCAGCCCCTTCGGGTGCTGCTGAAACACCGCCTAAAGCCAAAACGCCTTGGATGAAGCTGCTTACTAACCGGGCTAGCCTGGGAATCTTCTTAGCAAAGTTTTGCGGCGATTATTTATACTATATGTTTCTGACATGGGTTCCTTCTTATTTAGTAATGGAACGAGGCTTCTCGATTATTAAAATGGGCTTTTACGCTTCGCTTCCTTTTTTAACTGCCTTTATTGTTCAGCCTATCATGGGTTATATATCAGATTATATGGTCAAGAAAGGTTTTAGCTTAACTGCTGCCAGAAAAGGTGTGCTTGTTATCGCTCAACTATGTGCATCGTCCATTATGGTAGTTGGATTTGTTGAGGATCCGATGATCGCAGTGGCGATTTTAACGCTTAATGTTGCTGCAGCATCAACAGTAGGCGGAATGATGTTTACGCTGGTTACGGAAGTAGCGCCTCCTGGAATGACAGCGACATTAACTGGGAGCATGAACACTGTAGGAGCAATTGCCGGCATTCTTGCTCCCACAATAACAGGATTTATTTTCAAAACTACCGGCAGTTTTCAAATGGCTTTGGCAGTGAGTGGTGTATTGCTGATTGTTGCTGCCTGTACGGTGCTATTTATCATACCGTCAATCAAGCCGATTGAATTTAATGCGGGGCAGAATCCCAATGTTGCTATCGGCAAATAGAGGTGAGAAAAATGTCCATAAAAGGCGAACTGTTAATTCGCGGCGGAACGGTTATTGATCCGGCCCGTAGCTTTTTTGGCGAAACTGATATTCTTATTACGAATGGAAGAGTTGCTGATACCGGTATTGGGCAAACCGTTAGCGCAGAACGAACCATTGACGCTAATGGATGCTTGGTGTTACCTGGCCTGATCGACTATCATACCCATGTATTTCAGGGGGGAACTGAAATTGGATTTTATCCTGACTCAGCCCTGTTACCTCAGGGAGTAACTACTGCCGTTGATCAAGGCAGCGCAGGGATAACCAACTTTGAGAGTTTTTTCAAAACAATTATTAATACAAGCCAGATGCGTATATTGGCTTATCTGCATGTGTC
>JAEYSJ010000086.1 GCA_023434855.1 Bacillota bacterium
GTGCTGTCCAGCTTCCGGGGGTATTTTCAAGGTTGGCAAATGATGACGCCGACGGCAGTATCCCAGATAGTGGAACAGCTGCTCAGGGTTATTACGATGCTGATTTTCGCAAATATGCTGTTGCCGCAGGGCCTGGAATATGCCGCCGCAGGCGCTAGCTTTGGAGCTTTCCCGGGAGCTGTTTTCGGCCTGCTGATACTGCTCGGCTATTATTGGCAGCTGCGTGGCAAGCTGAGACCAAGAATGGCTGAGCAGGCGGTAAATGTAGTTCAGGAAAGCAATTCCAGCATTATTGCCCGGATTGCCAAACTGGCCGTTCCTGTTTCGCTGACCAGCATTATGCTGCCGATAGTGGCTAACCTTGACCTATTAATTGTCCCCTACCGGTTGGAGACAGCTGGTTATTCTGTGGAACAAGCCACTGAGTTGTTCGGGTATCTGACCGGGATGGCAGTGCCCTTGGTGAATATGTCCACTATCCTAACAGCTTCCCTGGCTACCAGTCTTGTGCCGGCGATTGCTGAAGCTGCTTCCCAGGGCAACAAACAGGGAGTTTTCTGGCGGGCGGCCGGTGCCATGCGCCTTTCTAACCTTATCACCATTCCCGCCTTTGTAATTTTGTGGTTGTTGGCAGCACAGGTTTCCCAGATTTTTTACGCCACACCCCAGGCTGGCAGACCAATTTCCGTCTTATCTGTCGGGATAATTTTATTAGGAGTCCACCAGGTGACTACCGGCGTACTGCAGGGGCTGGGCCATACCGCTATTCCGGTAATGAACATGGCTGCTTCGGCAGCAGTAAAAGTAGCCATTAACTGGACGCTGACCGCTGTTCCGACACTGGGAATCGCCGGTGCCTCCTGGGCAACGGTAGCCGATTTCGGTGTGGCGGCATTATTGAATATGTATTTTGTCAGACGGTACACAGGTTTTAGCCTAAATCTGGCTGAAACGGCCAAATTCCTGGCTGCTGGAGCATGTATGGCCGGGGTGGTGCTGGTGGTGCATGATCTAACTGCCCATGTGAACAACGCAGTGGCTACCCTGTTGGCCGCCACTTCAGGCAGTGTGGCTTACGGTTTGGCGTTACTTTTAATGGGTGCTCTTACTGAACGGGATGTCGCCAGAATACCGCTGGCAGGCCCCAGGCTGGCACAGATTCTGCTGAGTCTTGGCTGGCTGAAGAAATAAGTAATTGAACCACAGAGGGCACAGAGGACACAGAGTGGAACGGCTCGATATACATCTCGCACAATTAAATCGGGATATTATATGGTATTATCCGTGATGAAGGGTAATACGTTGAGTTCAGGACGCTATGTGGATAAAGAGAATTAATAATAGTCCCTCTGTGACCTCTGTGTCCTCTGTGGTTAGCCGTATCCCCTAACGATATTTTTATATCAGCGGCATGGCTACGGCGGGGTTGTTGACGAGGGAAATTTGTACTGATATAATAGGTACAATTGGATAAAACTTACGGTTAAGGTGCCTCCATATAACTGGAGGATAATAGGGAAGTCTGGGCATAAACTCATGCTAACAGCGCGGTCCCGCCACTGTACCGGGGAGACCTTACAACGCCACTCGCAAGGGGAAGGTGTAAGTCGTCGATGAACCGGGAGCCAGGAGACCTGCCTTTACCGTCATTACAAACCTTCGAGGAAAGGTGGGGTAATACACAAGCGAGACGTATGACTTTTTTGGTGTTATTCACTGGAAAAGTCTTTTTTATTTCCACTTATTTTTATGTGATGGGGGTTATTATGAGTCTGCTGCATGAAACATTAGCAAAAATTGTGCCCTTGGATACAATGGTAATGGAAAAGGTTCAGGCTAGATTGGATAATCTCACCAAACCAATCGGCAGCCTGGGCCGCCTGGAGGATATGGTGCGCCAATTTGCCGGTATCACCGGTGCTGTCAGGCCGGCAGCGCCACGCAATTGTATCGTTATGGCTTGTGCCGACCATGGTGTGGCCAGACAAGAAATTAGCGCTTATCCTATTGAGACAACCGCTCAAATGACGAAAAACTATGTTTGCTCGCGCGGCGGCAGTGCCAATGCTTTTGCGAATTTTTGCAGGGCGGATATTGTAGTGGTAGATGTGGGGGTTGCGTCTGACTTATCCGGTCTGCCGGAACTGATGCAATGTAAGATTGCTTATGGTACAAGTGACTTTACTGTAGGGCCTGCAATGACAAGGGAACAGGCCATACAAGCCATTGAAACAGGGATAGCAATTGTTAACGACCGGGTTCGTCACGGTTATAACAGTTTCAGCCTGGGTGAGATGGGAATTGGCAATACCACAGCCAGTGCTGCCATTGTTTCTGCCTTTTCCGGTGAGGATCCTGAAAAGACAACCGGGCGGGGCACAGGGATATCAGACAGCCGGTTAAAAGTGAAAATAGATGTTGTCCGTCGTGCTTTAGCGGTTAACAGCCCGGATGCCGAAGATGGAATTGATGTTTTGTCGAAAGTGGGGGGGTTTGAACTGGGCACGCTGGCCGGAGTTGTTCTCGGAGCGGCGGCCAATCGTTGCGCAGTGGTGATTGACGGACTTAATACCACGGCGTCGGCACTTATCGCCAATGCTTTGCAGCCTCTAACAAGACAATATATTATGGCTTCCCATTTATCTGGTGAACCTGCCCACATTATCGCTTTGAAACTGCTTGGACTGGAAGCGTGTGTAGATATGGGCATACGGTTGGGAGAAGCTATCGGGGCGGCTGTAGTGGTCGATATGCTGGACGTATCAGTCAAAATGTTAAACAATATGGCTACGTTCGAGAATGCCAGTGTTTCCCAAAAGGTGTGACCAAATACTAAGAGACTGTTTGAAAAATGCTCAACTGAGCGTTTTAGACAGGGCTTCAGGAGGGTAATATGATTATTAATGATACAATTTCATCAATACCACCTTTGGATGCTGCTGCCATGGACAAGTGCCAGGTGCGGCTGGACAATCTCACCAAACCGCTCAACAGTTTAAGCGCTTTTGAACACCTGGCACGGCAAATGGCAGGGATCACCGGCAATCCCAGGCCCCGCTCCCTGAAAAAAAGTATTATCCTAATGGCGGCTGATCATGGTGTGGCCATTGAGGGAGTCAGTGCTTATCCTCAGGAAGTGACGGCCCAAATGGTCAGCAATTTTTGTAATGGCGGTGCCGCCATCAATGTTTTTGCCGGACATGTTGACGCTGAATTGGTGCTGGTGGATATCGGCGTGGCGGCTGATTTACCGCCATTTCCTCAAATACGCCGGGAAAAGGTTGCTTATGGCACACAAAATATGACGGAAGGACCGGCTATGACCCGCGCTCAGGCGATACAAGCCATTGAAGCAGGCATAAAAATAGCTCAGGAAGAAACCGCCAAAGGCGTGCAGGTTTTGGGACTGGGAGAAATGGGTATTGCCAACACAACGTCCAGTACGGCGATTATTGCCTGTTATAGTGGCAAGCCGTTGATTGAACTGACGGGACGGGGTACCGGCATATCAGATGAAGGATTTGCCAACAAGCTGCGGGTGATTGAAACCGCACTGACTGTCAATCGTCCGGACAGGGACGACCCGATTGATGTGTTAAGCAGAATAGGCGGGTTGGAAATTGCCGGTTTAGCCGGCGTTATCCTTGGAGCGGCTGCAGGCGGGGCAGCGGTAGTGGTAGATGGTCTTATTACGAGTGCGGCAGCGGTTATTGCCGTTAAAATGGCGCCACAGGTGAGAGATTATCTGGTTGGCTCCCACTTTTCTGTAGAGCCGGCGCATAAGACTGCCCTTGACATTATCGGTATTGCGGCTCATCTGCGTCTCAACATGCGTCTTGGCGAGGGGACAGGTGCAGCTTTAGGCATGTCTTTAATTAATGCTTCGCTGCATGTGTTGAATGACATGAAGACTTTCGGTGAGGCCGAAGTGGCTGTAGCTCAGGACGGCCCTGGTGCCCTTAAACAGAACAAGGACGTCAGGGATTAGGTAGTAAATTTAAATCATCTCAATGTCAGGACTGCTGTCATTGAGATGATTTTTTATTTTTTGAACCACAGAGGACACAGAGTGGAACGGCTCGTATATTTATTCGTACAATCAAATCGGGAAATTATATGCCATTAACTGTGGACGAAGGGTAATATGTTGAGTTCAGGACGTCGCGGGGAATGAGGGTAAGGTACTTTTCAGTGATAAAGTGAATCACATTGAGTTAAGGACATAGCAAGGAATACAAGTAATAATAAAATCCCTCTGCGTCCTCTGTGGTTAGCCGTATCCCCAAGGTCGTTTAGCTCTTCTTACAGAATTGGTTGGGTGGTAATTTATAGTAATTGGTAGTTGCCTCCTGGAATTAAACTGGTTATTATGTAATTGGATGAGACCAATTTACTATATGAGGCATGGGGGGCAGCAGCTTTGGTACATATAAACCGTGATAGTCAGATTCCACTGTATCTGCAAATTAAAAATCAACTGCGTGATATGATTTTGTCAGGTGTAATGGTTCCGGGATTCAGACTGCCGCCGGAACGCAAACTGGCGAAAAATCTTGGCGTCAACCGCAGCACAGTGCTTAATGCATATAACGAATTAAAGGCCGATCGCCTGATTGAAGCACAGGTCGGTCGTGGCACGGTGGTAATTAAGCCGGAGTTATCCATAACAAACTCTTGTCAGGGGATACCGGCCCAGGTCCGGTGGCGCCAGTTGTTCAGCGGTTTCGCAGCCCTCCCTCAAAGTGCTTTGCTGCAGGATATCATGAAACTGTTAAACAGGAAAGATTTAATATCTTTCGCTCTTGGCACTACCCCGTCCGAATTATATCCTGTCGGTGTTATTGAGAAATTGCAACTGGAAGTGATGCAAAAGCAGGGCAAGGCGGCTTTATCTTTGCTGCCTACGGAGGGCTACTATCCATTGCGGGAAAAAATGGCCAAATTAATGACTGCCTGGGGTGTGGAAGCTTCTGCCGACGAGACTGTTATTATATCAGGCTCCCAACAGGGAATATATCTGCTGAGCAGAATACTTATCGATCCCGGGGATGTCGTCATCGTGGAGGAGCCCACCTTTTTCTGCGCTGTCCAAATTTTTCAGTCGGCAGGGGCGAAGCTGGCAGGTATACCTGTTGATGAACACGGTATGAGGACTGACCTGCTGGAGACTGTACTAACCCGCTGCCGGCCTAAATTCATTTATACTATGCCCGCATATCAAAACCCGACAGGGGTAGTCTTATCAATGGAACGCCGCCGCCATTTGCTGGATTTATCATACCGTTATCAGATTCCCATCCTGGAAGACGATTCATATAGTAGATTTTTTTATGGGAATAACCCGGTGCCGCCGTTAAAGTCCCTTGATCAGCACGGACACGTACTATATCTCGGCTCATTTAGTAAATTGGTATGCCCTGGTTTTAGAATTGGCTGGTTGGTTGCCCCGCATCCGGTCGTGAAGCAGTTTGCGCTTACTAAACAGCTTGACGATCTGCATGCCAATACGTTGGCCCAGTATGTTTTGCATGAGTTCTTACAGCGAGGTTTTCTTGACAGTCACATGCAGGCTATACGGCTGGAATATTTGAAACGCCGGGACGCTGTCTTGAGATTCCTCAAAAAATATGCGCCGCCGGATCTAACCTGGTCTGTTCCTGAAGGCGGTTTATATTTGTGGTGCCGCTTACCGCGGGAGTTGAAAGATTCCACTGTATTATTGCAGCAGGCAGTCAAGCACGGCGTAAGTTTTATGCCAGGCGAAGCCTTTTTCATTGAGGAACAGGACCATACCTATATCCGTTTAAATTTTACGTCACCGCCTGCAGACCTGCTGGAAGAAGGGGTGCGCCGTCTTATAAAGGCTTTGACGGATACGCTGCAGGCTGCAAAATGTGTTAAACCAGTTATTAATGAAAGTACTCCGTTAGCATGATGGACTAATTTCAGGGGAGGTGCCGCTATGGCTATCCAGTTCGCCGCCCGTTGCAATAACCTTAAAGCTTCCGAGATTCGGGAAATATTAAAAATAACGGTACGACCGGAGGTAATATCTTTCGCCGGTGGTCTGCCTGCGCCGGAAGTGTTTCCGGTGGATGAGATGAGAGCCATTACTACTCAGGTTTTGGAAGAAGCAGGCTCCCAGGCTTTGCAATATTCCACTACCGAAGGCTACTTGCCATTAAGACAGCAAATTGCCTGCAGGATGAACAAAGTGCACCGTACTGGCGTGACCGCCGACAATATATTGGTTACTTGCGGGTCGCAGCAGGTCCTGGACTTCGCCGGCAAAGTGTTTCTTGATGAAGGGGATGTGGTATTGTGTGAAAGCCCTACCTATCTCGCCGCCATTAGTGCTTTCAAGGCTTATAATCCGCGATTTATCGCGGTTCCTACCGATGAAGGCGGTATGGTGATCACCGAATTAAAGAGAATATTGGCGACCACTCCAAATGTAAGATTAATCTATGTCATACCGGATTTTCAAAACCCGACAGGCAGAACCTGGACAACGGAACGACGGCGGCAGTTTATGGAAATTATTAATGAATATGAAATACCAGTAGTTGAAGACAATCCGTATGGCGAGCTTCGTTTCGAGGGAGAAATGCCCTTTGCCCTAAAATCGTTGGATACTAAGGGCCTGGTGATGTTTGTGAGTACTTTTTCCAAAACTTTTTGCCCTGGTATGAGGATAGGCTGGCTGGCCGCTGCGGACAAACTGCGGGAAAAATTTGTGCTTGTCAAACAGGCTGCGGATTTACATACTTCTACCATCAGTCAGCATATTATTTCAAAATATCTGGACAAGTATGATTTCGATGAAAATCTCCATAGGATCAGAGAGGTATACCGGAAACGGCGTGATACAATGCTGGAAACTATGGGGAGAGCTTTTCCGGAAGGCGTAAAGTTTACGTACCCTCAGGGGGGCCTGTTTACCTGGGTTGAACTGCCGGACCATATAAAAGCAGTAGATTTATTGATGAAATGTCTCGAGCAAGATGTGGCTTTTGTGCCGGGGGATTCATTCTTCCCCAATGGTGGCAGCTATAATACATTGCGCTTGAATTATTCTAATATGCCTGAAGAGCGGATTGAGGAAGGAATTAACCGGATGGCCGGTGTTATTAAAAATATGCTGAGTGAGTCTTTACAATGAAATAGCTAGTCTGGCAGAAAGGGTGGACGGGATTTCGCTGCCATCTTCGCAAGTTGCTCAATCCCGTCCACCCTTTCTGCCGAGTTCAGGTAGTAAGTTTGTATGCGTATTAATAGTTTTGCGGAGGAGGGATATTGATGAAAACAATAGGCCTTATTGGCGGTTTGAGCTGGGAGTCATCCTTGGAATATTACAGGATTATTAACGAGGAAACAAAAAGAAGACTGGGGGGGCTCCATTCGGCTCAGTGCATTATGTATTCTTTTGATTTTGGACCGGTGGAAAAACTTATGTGTCAAGGCGAGTGGGGAGAGCTGACGGAAGCTATGCTGGGAGCTGCACAGAGGCTTAAGCTGGGTGGTGCCGATTTTATTATGATTTGCTCCAATACCATGCACAAGATGGCTGACAGCGTTCAGAACACCGTACATATTCCTGTACTGCATATCGCCGATGCGGCAGCAAAAATCATCAAGAATCAAGGCGTGAAAAAGGTTGGGCTGCTGGGGACCAAGTTTTGTATGGAAGGAGATTTCTATCAGTATAGGCTAAAAGAAAATTTCGGCATTGACAGTATTGTTCCTGATGAAAGGGAAAGAGAGCTGATTAATGATATTATTTTTAAGGAATTATGTTTGGGTATTATTAAACAGTCTTCAAGAGACCAACTTAAAGGGATTATTGATAAACTGGTCTTGCAAGGGGCGGAGGGCGTAATTCTGGGTTGTACGGAAATCCCGTTACTTATCAAACAGCAGGATACAACCATACCGGTTTTTGATACAATGACAATTCATGCTGCTGCCGCCGTCGATCTTGCTTTGGCATAGACGAAAAGTAATTCCCTGCTTATTGCCGAAAAGGAGATTGCTTCACTTCGCATATGCTACGTTTGCAATGACACTTAAAGGAGGCAGCATCTTTTTATAAGTGTATATTAAATTTTTCCTTGGCGCTCTTGGCGTCCTTGGCGGTTAGCGCATCTTCCATTACCACCAAAGGGCACATTAGCGCTCTTTTGCTTGCCTTTTAGCAATAAAATTGCAATAATAAAAGAAAAAGAAGTTTGTCGATATGAGGTAAAACATGGATATCAATAATATCAGCGAGGAATTGCAGCGGTTTCGCGCCGGGGATGTTTCACTGGAGGAAATGCTGGAAAAACTGAAGCTGCTGCCATATGAAGATTTGGAATTTGCGAAACTAGATCATCACCGCATGCTGCGGCAGGGATTTCCGGAAGTAGTGTTTTGCCAGGGAAAGACGGTGGAACAGGTAGTAACAATTGTAGAACGGTTGTCCCGCCATAACCGTAATATCCTGGCTACCCGCGCGAACTGCCTGATGTATGAGGCAGTTCGGGACATAACGCCTGATGCCAGATATTTTCAGGATGCCCAAATAATCCTGGTGCAGCGGGAAGAATTGCCGGTGGACGATAAACGGTATATTTTAGTGATGACAGCAGGTACCAGTGATATTCCGGTAGCGGAAGAGGCGGCTATTACTGCTGAAGTAATGGGAAACAGCGTTAAGCGGTTGTATGATGTGGGTGTAGCCGGTATCCATCGCCTGTTTGCCCACCGGGAACTTATTCAGGAAGCCCATGTGCTGATCGTGGTGGCTGGGATGGAAGGTGCCCTGGCCAGTGTGGTAGGGGGTATTGTGGACAAGCCGGTTATTGCCGTACCGACAAGCGTGGGTTATGGCACCAATTTCGGCGGATTGGCGGCACTGTTGTCAATGCTGAACAGTTGTGCTGCCGGGGTAGCGGTAGTCAATATCGACAATGGTTTCGGCGCAGGGCGTATGGCAAGTATCATCAATAAATTACGATAAAAAAGGAGGCTGTTTAAAAATGCCCAGATGCGCAGATGGGCGTTTAGAAACAGCTTCCAGGAAGTGAGTATGAAAATGGTAAGTAATAAGGGCAGAAACGTAGTCAATATGGATGAGATCGAACGCTTTGTAAGCTGGCTGACAGCCAAAGTGGATCGTGAAGATGTGAGACGATGGCTTACGTCCGGTTTCCGCAGTTATTTAATACACAACTATCCATGGGTAAAGGAATGCGATCCGCTGCCGGCCGGCAGCCTGGACAAAGAGTACTCCGGTTTAGCATCCGGTCGGAAAGCTTACAGTGTATTGCTGGATGACGACATTAAGCTGGAGGCGCAGCAGATACTTGATTATCTGTGTAATGGTCATGAAGGGGATTTGTCTGCTCTGTCAGTGTCTGAGGTAATCAGCCGGACCCGGCTGTGGTCATTGCGCCGGCAGCGCAAAGCGTCCGATACGGAAGATTTGCAGGGAATAAAACCTGTATTGGAATATCCAACAGGCTATAAATGGGTGACGGTAATCTCTCCCGCCAGTCTGTTCCGCGAAAATAAACTGATGGAACATGGCATAGCAAGCAGTTACGGGAAAGGCTTAATTGATGTCTACAGCTTACGGGACGACCAAAATCAGCCGCAGGTTACCATTGAAGTCAACAAGAATTACAACTCCATCGTACAAATAAAAGGACGGGGGAACTCCCGTATATTGCGTGAGTTTTCTTTTAGAGAGCATATTTTCGATTTTATTAACTTTTCCATGTTTGCGGTAAACAATCATGATGTGGAAGGGATGCTGCAATTTAACGGCAAGTATTATGATGCTTTTTATTTTGCCGAGCGGTTAAAGGGTAGTGACTACAGTGTTTTGGCCAGTGTGCTTACAAATCTGGAAGTTTGCCAGTCTGACTGGTATCAAAGGCTGGTTGGCGAGGTTGGCGTAAATACCAGCGATCTGCGCAAGGTGCTGCCCAAAGACAGGATTGGGGCCATTATTACCGGCGAAGACTATATTGAGTGCGCTAATTATGATTTTATGTTAAAAAATGTGCTGGGTATTAGTTATGCGGATTTTAAAACATATCTCAGTGATGAAGAACTGGCCAATTTGGCGAATAACAAATGCTTCTGGCGCAAATTCGCCTGTACGCACTCTGAGGCGGAATTAACACTGCTGTTTAAACAGGGAATGGTTAACCGGAATTATCACGTTATTTCTTCCAAGCTGGATTTACTGGGACTTTCGGGTGAAGACATACTGCGGATATCAGTCCAATATCCAGGTGTTTTGTCGCTATATTCCCTAGATGAAGCCCCTGTGGGAATTTTTCGCGATCGCAGTAAATTGGTGAGTTTTTTACGGTCCAAACTAACAGAGCCATGCACTACCAGTGCGCTGCGCAGTTTTCTTTACGACAGGCTGGAATTGTCGATGGAAGAAACTGCCGGGGTAATTAATGAAGTACCTGGCGTACTACCCTTGCTTGAGCCTGATCCGGAATATGTGCCTGAAAAATTTTTCGTTCTGCCTAACAGGATGTCGGCACTTGTTACTTATTTCAACAATGTGTTTAAGAATTTTGCCAGCCAGTCCGAAATAGAGCGAATGTCCGGCATTCTATTGATGAGGCTCAATTTGACGGATGGTGAGATTTCATTATTGCAGCAGGGCCTGGAAAAAGATATTAAACAGTGTGTCAGGTTTGGCCGCAATTATGAAAATTTGTTGGACGCTGAGGCCGATTTAAACGCTTTAGGCATTTCGCGGCATGCCGGCGTTGTCGCTGCTTTTTTGTCCCAAGGGCTGGCAGATGTGTCGTTAAAGGCTATTTATGCAGCTATTACCAGGGAATTACCGCCCCAGGTCAAAGCGGCTTTGGCCCTATATGTCTATTTCGTAATGGCCGGCGAAGGAATGGCAGCGGTCGAACCCGGAGACGTGGTTAAAATAGCCGATTGTATCGATAACCAGACGTTGGCCCGGTGGTTAAAAATCTATTTAATCCTCAATAATGTTAGAAACAGAATGTTAAACGGTGACTGCAGGACGGTTCCGGAAGGACTGCCTGATGATATTACCTGGGAAGATCTTAATAAAAACTATGCAAGTTTGGATGAGGCAAAGGACGATTTGCTCCGTTTAGGTATTTCTGTTCATTCTATGGCGCTCCAATTATTCCTGGAAAAAGGCTTGGAGGAAAAAACATTAAAGTTTATCTATGACAATATACTGCCGGAAAACCCGGAATTAATCAGCGGAGCGCTGACACTGTACGTTTATTATGTTATAAGCAATAAAGCGGAGCGGAGCAATTTTTCGCGGGGAGTAATCACTGATTTAGTTTCCGGAATAAATACTGCAACATTAAGCAGATGGGTACGAATATATTTGATTTTGCAAAGTATTAGGGTGGGTTTTGAAAATCAAGATTAATTAAAAGCAGGTATATAAGAATGCTGTGAACGCATTTTTTAAAAAAATTCCATAGATGCTTAATAATCTGAAGGAACAAACCGATTATATTAAGGAGTGATAAACGAGGAGAAGGGGTTGCAATGATAGACAGGGTTCTAGCGGTATGGCAGATGTATTTTCGGCAGAGATTCCACCGGCAAGGTGGCTTAGACGGTACCAAAAGGAAGCGGGATAAACGGTTTAAAGCTGTTTTGGCAGAAATCATAAAAAAGAAAGTTTGATTAAATTATAAAGAAAGACTTGGCTCATGCCAAGTCTTTCCGGCTTCACTGACTTGATTTATTACCCAAATACTGCTGTAAATGCTGCGCGGGTAAGGCGTAAGGCTGGCACCAGCCGTTGTTGGCTGCCATGCTTGATAATCTAAAATGTTCATTGGCGCATTCATTAAAATGACGCAGTAATAATTCCCGGACTTTTGGGGAGGGGGATTCACTAAGGGCTTTAGCCAAGGCCTGGATAGCGAATTTAGAGTCTTTCAGCAAATCAAAGGCAATATCCTGATCATTTACGCTGGTGGTTTCGCCCTTCATCAACTGATTTAAATCTTTGCGCAAATCGCCGTTATAAAGCAAATCTTCCTGCCATCTGTCCATATAATTTCACCACCTTAATGAGTTATCCCTATATCAACTGATAGTTGCTGCATTTCTTTAATTCTGCCGAGTTTGGCCTGGAGCGCGGAATGAATGATCTCTTTAAGTTCCTGATTATTAGTTCGCTCCAAATTGGCCTGCAGCTTTTTTGCGCTGATAATTTCAGCTGCCAGCAGCTCATGTAGTTCGAAAATTTCATGAGGCGCAGCCTGATTGCTGTAATTAGACATATTGTCACCCCCTTTGAGGAATGTCTCAGGCTTACTTATATTTTTGGCATACAGTGCTTTTTTTATGTCGCACGGAACTATAATTTCTGGTAGACTAGAAATATCCAAAAAGCTACACTGGCGAACAAGGCGGCGGTAATCCAGAAAACCGACTGGGCGCCAAAATACAGAGCAAACACCCCTCCTAAGAGCGGGCCGAGAACATTGCCCATAAGTGCGGCGGAAGTCGTTACACCAAAAGCTATTCCCCGCTTTTCGGCAGGTATTAAGAAAGAAACAATGGAATTGACTGTTGGCAGCATAGCGCCAAGAAAGAAGCCGCTAATGCCGCGGGTTATGCCGAGGAGCAGCACACTGCCTGCCAGTCCCTGAGCGGCAAAAGCCAGGGCGGCAAGTGAAGAGGCAAAGACAAGTATGGTTGTATGTTTAAGGCGTTTGCAAATAATGCCCATGGCTGCCGAGGCCACAGCGCTGGTTAGTCCGGCGGCGGCGATAATGGCGCCGCAGGTACTGGCGATATAGAACGAGTCAGGGGACAGGCTTTTGACATACAGCGGTAAGATAGGTGCTACTACCTGTATGGCAAACTGGATTAGAAATTGGACCAGCAACATGCCCCGCAGTCCGGGAATGGCCAGAACAGTTTTTATCTGACGGTTGACAGAAGGTTTTCTTTCTGTAACAACAGGGGAGAAACGTTCTGTTACAGATAAATGGATAATGAACAGTGATACCAGGCATAACAGACCAAAGGCAATAAACGCCATCCGGTAGCCCAGATGATCGGCTACTATACCCCCGAACATGGGACCAAAAGCACTGCCGGCGATCATGGCCGTCTGGTAAATTCCCATTGTATAACCGATTTCTTCGCATGGCGTTATGCTAGTGACCAGCGCCATGGCTGCGGCAGTAAAACCGCCGAAAATTCCCTGGAGAATACGCAATACCAACAGTTGGTATACATTGGTTACAAATGCCATGGATAACATCAGCAGAAAAAAGACCAGCATTACCCGTTCCACCATGGGTTTGCGCCCGTGCCTGTCGGCATAAGCTCCCCAGTGTGGTCCGGAGAGAGCGGCAAACAATGAGGCTACACCGACAAGTACGCCTGACCACATTTCTACCGCTTCTATGCTGCTAATTCCTAATTCCGGAATATACAACGGCAAGAAAGCTATTACCCCGGTGATCGCCCCCATGCCGGTAAGCTGGGCAAACCACATGGCAGCCAGATTCTTTTTCCATTCAGGTAAATTTGTAGTAAACACAGTATGACCTTCTTTATTATGTTATGGACAAGTTAAATCATCTTAATATTATACCAGAAATCCAACATGTTGTTTATGTGGCAGGGAAAGGCAGGTCAAACACGAATATACCATATTAAAAAGTTTTTAGAAGAGGACTGAGTATAAGTCATGGGAACAATCAGGAAGATAAGAAAAAGCGGCATGACAGTACAGCAGCGTATTGCGGGTTTTCTGACCATGTTGCTGTTAGCAATAATTATTCTGGCAGGAAGAATCGGCTGGGTGCAATTTGTGGAAGGTAAGCAGCTGGCGGAAAAAGTTCGCAATCAGCTTGTTGATAATAAAGTCCTGCAGTCGCCCCGGGGCACAATATATGATAGAAACGGGCGGGAACTGGCAGTTAGTGTTATGACGAAATCTTTATATGCTAACACCGCGGAACTTGATCAGGATATTGACACTATTGCCGCTACGCTGGCCCCCTTGTTGGATATGAAAGCGGCGGATATTAAAGAACTCCTGGCCAGTGGCGGCAAGTTTGTCTGGATAAAACGTACGCTGGAGCCGGAGGTGGCCCAGCAAATTGCCGACCTGAATATTAAGGGATTAGATTTTGTCGAGGAGAGTAAACGTTACTACCCCAATGAGACTTTAGCAGCTCATGTGCTGGGTTTTGTTGGTACTGACGATGTAGGCCTCAACGGAATTGAAATGACGCTAGATAAAGTTATTAAGGGCGAAGCGGCTGAACAGGCGGTAGAAACAGACAACCGGGGCAGGCCGATATTCAAATCAATATTTACTTTTATGCCTCGCAAACAAGGTAAAAGCGTTTATCTCACCCTTGACAGTACAATTCAGTTTCTCGTGGAGCAAAGTCTGGATAAAGCCATGACAGCCACTAAGTCGGCAGGTGCCACTGTTATTGTAATGAATCCGCGAAATGGAGAAATTCTGGCTATGGCCAGCCGTCCCGGCTACAATCCCAACCAATTTTCTCATTTTTCCCCGGAAGAATGGAAAAACCGGGGGGTCTCCATTATCTATGAGCCAGGCTCAACTTTTAAAAGTGTCGTGGCAGCTGCTGCGTTGCAGGAAGGACTGGTAAAGCCTGATGAAAGATTCGTGGACAATGGTTATGTTGAGGTATCCGGACGACAGATTAAGAACTGGAGCGGTGAAAGCTACGGAAATATTTCTTTTATCGATATAATAAAGAACTCCATCAATACCGGTTTCGTGCAGGTAGGCATGCGGCTGGGAGCGGGGCGGCTTACTGATTATACCCGTGATTTCGGTTTTGGTAAGGCGACAGGCATTGAATTGCCTGGCGAAGAAGACGGACTGCTCTTTGACCCCGCGGAAATGCGGCAGTCGGATTTGGCTACCATGTCTATTGGACAAAGTATTGCCGTAACGCCGCTGCAGCTCCTGACTGCAGTAGCGGCAATGGCTAATGAAGGTGTATTGCTGAAGCCTCATATTATTAAAGAGATACATAATGCTGATGGTACGCTGGATAGTGCCAAATCTACCCAAATTATCAGACAGGTTATTAGCCCGGAAACGGCACGTACCCTTGACGGATTGCTGGAAAAGGTTGTATCTGAAGGCGGTGGCAAAAAGGCCGCTGTCAAAGGGTACCGGTTTGCCGGTAAGACCGGCACGGCTGAAAGACTGCGTCCGGGAGGCGGGGGCTACGAACCAGGCCATTATATTGCTTCTTTTGTTGGTTTTGGTCCAGTGGAGGATCCTCAGGTTGCGATACTGGTAGTGCTGGATGATCCTAACGGTGTATATTATGGCGGTGAAATTGCCGCGCCGGTGGCTGGAGAAATTCTTGCCCAGGTAATGCGTTATTTAAATATCCGGCCCCAGACCGGCGGCGGCCTGTTGCCTGCGGCTAAACCTGACGAACAGCCGGCATCAGCTCCATCGCCGCAGCCTGCCCCTGCTGTTCAACCTGAATCGGCTCCGGCAGGCAAAGCTGTGGTACCAAGCGTTTCCGGCAAAAGTATACGGGAAGCCGGAGATTTACTGAATAAAGCTGGTTTGCGTCTCATTCCTATAGGCACGGGAGTGGCAAATCAGCAAAATGTTCCGCCTAACACGCTGGTTGATTATGGTAGTGAGATAACCGTATATTTCGAATCAAGGCAATAGGCGTCTTGGCGGACGTAGGAAAGATCGCGCCGGAAAAAGCATAAGATTATGAGAAAAGCTGAGTATAAATTTCACCGATGAGTTAAAATATGCTTATCGGGAAGTCACCGGTTAACCTATCTGGTTCCGGTGCTTAATGCGGAAGTTGATTTTGCGAGGTAGAACACGTGAAAAAACTTCAAAAGAAATTTTTACTGTCCGATGCTTGGCCGGTTGCGGAAAAAATTGCAGAATATCTTGTTAACCATGAGGAAATTGCCGACGCACAAGTTGTGGGCAGTACAAGGCGCCGTAAAGAAGTGGTAAAAGATCTGGATATTGTTGTGGCAAGTCAAGTGCCGGAGAAGGTTATGAAGATAGTTGTCAATATGCCCGGCATTCAGCGGGTAGACAGGTGTGATGCCACTGAGACGGGTGTTGTCCTCTCTACCGGGATGAAGCTGAATGTACTTGCAGTGGAGCCGGAGAAGTTTGTTTATGCGTTGCATCATTTTACCGGCAGCAGGAAACACCATATTGAACTGCGCAGTTTTGCACAGGAAGCCGGTTATAAGATTAATAAGTCCGGCATTGAGAGTGCGGACGGCAGGCGTGTTTATATAAAAAATGAGCAGGAATTTTATGCAGTCTTCGGGTTACAATATATAGAACCTGAACTGAGAGAGGGCATGGGTGAGATTGCTGCCGCTGTCAAACAAGAATTGCCCAATCTGGTGGAAAAGAAAGACATTAAAGGTGTGCTGCATGTGCATACTGTTCATTCAGACGGCAGCGCCTCCATTGCAAAGATGGTCGATGCGGTCAAAAACAGGGGCTGGGGGTATCTTGGTATTAC
>JAEYSJ010000099.1 GCA_023434855.1 Bacillota bacterium
ACCGGCAGCATACACAGCATAATCCTTAGCCCGCCTGATCCAATAGCAATTAATTCCGTATTTCCGTTAAACAGACCGACAATGTGTGCAGGAAACACTTCTACCACAACAAGACCTGCCAGAGAAAACACAACAGCTGCCAATATCGCTTTCTTCAAAGCTTCCATTACCCGCTGATATTGTTTTGCACCATAATTATAGCCAATAATCGGCTGTGCTCCCTGACTGATACCAAATATAGGCATTAATAGCAGCATCGCTACCCGGTTTATTATTCCAATAGCTGCTACCGCCAATTCTCCCCCAAATTGCAACAGGCTATAATTAAATAAAAAAGTGTTTGCACTGGCGCAAACCTGAATTAAAAATGGGGATAAGCCGATTTTTATAATTCCCAGCACAATATTTTTGCGCAAATATAAGTTGGCCACATGGATCTTCAGTACACTTTTTTCACTAAAAAAGTGGCACACCACCCAAATAGCCGACACTGCCTGTGATAGCACCGTCGCCAGTGCCGAACCTGCAATGCCCAATTTGAGCACAAATATAAACAACGGATTAAGAATGGTGTTGAACATAGCGGCAATAAGCATTGTTGCCATTGCAGTCCTGGGGTTGCCCTCAGCCCGGATAATATTATTAAGTCCATAACCAATATACATAAAAATACTGCCCAGCAATATAATCCTGGTAAACTCCCTGGCATAAGGCAGTACATTTTCTTGTGCCCCCAATGCCATTAAAATGGGATCAAGAAACAAGAGGAATGTCGTGGAAAGAAATGCAGCGATAAGAACGACAAGGATACAGGCATTACCTAGAATTCTTTCCGCACCCTCTTTATTCTGTTCTCCCAGCCTGATGGAAATTAGTGCGCCTGAACCCACCCCAATCAGCATGCCAAATGCCATCATAACAATCATAATAGGAAAGGCTATCGTTACTGCAGTCAAACCGATTTCGCCCACTCCGTTGCCCACAAAAATGCTGTCAATTACATTGTATAAAGAATTTACTACCATGCCAAAAATAGCAGGTAAGGAAAACTTCCACAAAAGTGCAGATATTTTATCTTTTCCCAATGAATCAGGGTGCTCCATTATAACCTCCTCGAAGTTTCAGTTAGCACAACCTGCAATTTCCATAATATATTATACTCTCGCTAAAATTAAATTGACACCGGATATTTATATAGGAATAATGCAGTAGTCTGATATAGAGGTCTAAGGACTGATGACTGTACATTGTATATGCATACAGTATATTTACCGCTTTATCTTGTTTTTGCCTGGAAATTATGATAATGTAACTATCAGTTCAATTGCCAGCCCTTTATAGACAAATGTGATACATTTCTTCTTTATATAAGGGAAAATTGTATTCGGAATTTATTACATCCATATTTGAGGTGATAGTATGAGGAAAATAAAAACTGTTTTGGTCGCCAACCGGGGCGAAATTGCCATCCGGGTATTTCGTGCCTGCAGTGAATTAGGCATCCGGACGGTAGCAATATATTCAAATGAAGATATTTTTTCTCTGCACCGTTATAAAGCTGATGAAGCCTATCTGATAGGAGAAAATAAAAAACCCATTGAGGCCTATCTGGATATAGAAGGTATCCTGGATATTGCCAAAAAACACGGTGTTGACGCTATTCACCCGGGATATGGGTTCTTATCGGAGAATATAGATCTGGCCAAACGCTGTGCTGAGGAAGGTCTCATCTTTATCGGACCAAAACTTGATCACCTGTCAATGTTTGGTGATAAAATCAATGCCCGCAACCAAGCTATAGCAGCAGGCATTCCGATAATTCCCGGCAGCGACGGTCCGGTAAAAAGCCTGGCGGAAGTTAAAGCTTTTGCCGATCAACATGGATTCCCTTTTATCATCAAAGCTTCCTTGGGCGGCGGTGGCCGGGGCATGCGGATTGTGCGCAATGCCGACTCGCTGGAAGATTCCTACAATCGTGCCAAGTCCGAAGCCCAGGCTTCTTTTGGTAATGACGAAGTATATGTAGAAAAATTGCTGGAGAATATTAAGCACATAGAAGTTCAAATTCTGGGTGACGAATATGGCGATATTGTCCACCTTTATGAACGGGATTGCTCGGTGCAGCGCCGTCACCAAAAGGTTGTGGAAATAGCCCCCAGCCTTTCCCTGCCGGAGGAGGTAAGGAAAGAAATATGTTTCACAGCGGTTAAGCTGATGAAAAATGTCGGATATGTAAATGCCGGCACAGTTGAATTTCTGGTAACTCCTGATTATAACTTTTATTTCATCGAAGTGAATCCCCGTATACAGGTTGAACATACGATTACTGAAATGATTACCGGCATTGATATTGTCCAGTCGCAGCTCTTAATTGCCGACGGCTGCCAATTACATGACACTGAGTTAAACATTCCTCAGCAGGAGGAAATTGCCTGCCACGGTCATGCAATCCAATGCCGGGTAACGAGCGAAGATCCGGCCAATAATTTCATGCCTGACACCGGCAAAATCCTTGTTTATCGCAGTGGTGGCGGCTTTGGCGTCCGTCTTGACGCCGGCAATGCCTACAGTGGTTCGGTTATCACCCCCCACTATGATTCCTTGCTGGTAAAGCTATCCACCTGGGGTCTTACCCACAAAAGCGCAATTGCCAAGATGATACGCTGCCTGGGCGAATTTCGTATCAGGGGCATTAAAACCAATATTGCGTTTTTAGAAAATGTGGTGAAGCACGAGAAGTTTCTGCATGGCACTTATGATACTTCTTTTATTGATACTTCGCCGGAATTATTCGTTTTTACGGCGCGTCAGGACCGGGCAACTAAGCTTTTGAGCTATTTGGGCAATGTCACTGTCAATGGCTCGGAGGGGGTTCCGAAACAATCCAAACCCTTATTGCCGCCGCCGCGCATGCCCGCTGCACCCACAGGAACCATTCCTGCCGGAACCAAGCAGATTCTCGATACCCGCGGTCCGGAAGGACTGGCGGCCTGGGTTAAAGAACAAAAGGAAGTACTATTGACTGACACCACTATGCGTGATGCTCATCAGTCATTGTTAGCTACCCGTATTCGCACTCATGATATGCTTAATATTATTGATCCGACGGTAAGACTATTACCAAATTTATTTTCCTTAGAAATATGGGGTGGTGCCACATTTGACGTAGCATACCGCTTTTTAAAGGAAGATCCCTGGGAGCGCCTGAAACTTCTAAGAGCCAAGACTCCCAATATTTTGTTCCAAATGTTGCTTAGAGCTTCTAATGCGGTAGGCTATACCAATTACCCTGACAATGTGGTACAAACTTTTGTCGCTAAATCTGCCGAAGCGGGTATGGATGTTTTTCGCATTTTCGACAGCCTGAACTGGATTGCCAACATGACGGTAGCCATTGACGCCGTCCGGGAAGCAGGCAAAGTAGCCGAGGCAGCCATCTGCTATACAGGTGATATCTTGGATAAGTCGCGCAGCAAATATGACCTGAAATACTATGTCAATCTCGCCAAAGATTTGGAACGAGCCGGCGCTCATATCCTGGGAATCAAAGACATGGCCGGCCTGCTAAAACCGGCGGCTGCCTATCAACTGACTGCAGCCCTTAAAGATGCCGTTACTATTCCTATTCACCTACATACCCATGATACCAGCGGTAATGGCATCTATACTTATGCCCGGGCCATCGATGCCGGTGTAGATATTGTAGATGTGGCCATATCGTCTATGGCCGGAATGACCTCCCAGCCAAGTGCCAATACTTTATATTTTGCTTTAGAAGGAGTGGAGCGTCAACCAAAGGTAGATATTAAGGGGCTCACCGAATTATCTCATTATTGGGAGGATGTACGGGCGTTTTATCAGAATTTCGAGACTGACATGAATTTTCCCAATCCGGAGGTATACCAGCACGAAATGCCTGGCGGCCAATACAGCAACCTTAAACAACAGGCAAACGCACTGGGTCTGCAAGATCGGTGGGAGAAAATAAAAATAATGTATCGCCAGGTTAACAACATGTTTGGCGACATCGTAAAAGTAACGCCATCTTCCAAAGTAGTGGGTGATATGGCCCTGTATATGGTGGAGAATGATCTGACAGAAGATGATATCTACGAACGGGGCGAAACGCTGGACTTTCCCAATTCGGTGGTTGAGTTTTTCGAAGGCCAGGTAGGTCAGCCTCATCAAGGCTTTCCCAAAGAATTGCAGCGGGTCATCCTTAAAGGTAAAAAGTATATCACTGAGCGCCCCGGGGAAGTACTCCCCCCTGCCAACTTCCTGGAAATCCGCAATACCCTGCAAAATCTGCTGTCCAGACCGGTTACCGACTTTGATGCTGTTTCTTATGCACTTTATCCTAAAGTGTTTGCCGATTGGGCTAATTTTACCAAAACTTATGGTGACGTATCCCGGTTAGATACCTTGACCTTCTCTTATGGATTGCTGCCAAGGGAAGTAATCAAGGTAGATATTGAAAAAGGCAAGACCCTGGTGATCAAATTAATCTCTATCGGCGATCCGCGCCCTAACGGCACCAGAGTTGTCAGCTTTGAATTAAACGGACTGCCCCGTAATGTCATTATTAAAGATAACAGCATAAAATCCGCCATATTAACAAGGCTTAAGGCTGACAAGAATAATTCCGGCCACATTGGCGCCACCATGTCCGGCACAGTGGTAAAAGTGCTGGTGGAGGAAGGTATCCGTGTAAAGAAAAATATACCTTTGCTGGTAACAGAATCCATGAAAATGGAGACCACCGTCCAGTCGCCGGTTGACGGTTTGGTGAAGTCAGTGCATGTAAAAGCAGGCGACGCCGTTGAAACAGGTGATCTGCTAATAGAGTTAGACTAAGATAAAATTGTTAAAGGTTCCAATCCTCCCATTGAGGACTGGAACCTTTTTACCTATTGATGTCTGGCTATTCCGCAAATCTTATTCCTACTGAGCCCAGACGGTCAAATGTAGCCCGTACGGCATCACCGGCGGCTACGCTGCAAGCAGCAGTAAGCGCCCCGGAAATTATGATATCGCCTGCTGCCAAATGTTGTCCATAATCAGCCAGTTTGTTGGCCAGCCATACCACGGCATTCGCGGGGTGACCCAGAGTAGCAGCACCGGCGGCAGTGCTGATAATCTCGCCGTTCTTTTCCAGTACCATGCCGGTATAGCGCAGGTCAAAACCCTGGACTTTAACCATATTGTCTCCCAACACTACTTTACCAATGGAGGCACCGTCGGCAATTGAATCTTCAACTGTTATCTTCCAGTCTTCATAACGTGTATTGATTATTTCCAATGCAGGAATAACCCCCTCGGTAGCCCGCATCACATCTGTCAGGGTGATGCCTGGCCCTGCAAGCTTATCTCGTAAGACAAAAGCAATCTCCGCCTCAACCTTGGGCAGTCGCAGTTTTCCCATGGATAATGGTTCGCCTTCCATCACCATCATATAATCGGCAATATAGCCATAATCCGGCTCATATACACCAAAAGCCTCCTGCATAGCTTTGCTTGTCAGGCCAATTTTCCGGCCAATCACTTTGTGGCCCTGCTGTTGTCTTAATTCCATCCCCAGCAATTGGACGGTATATGCATCCTTCATGCTCATATCCGGAAAACGCTTACACAGGCGAACTACCGGTTTGGCTGTTTTCTCAGCCTCATACAATTCCTGTGCGGCCATTCTCAGCATCTTCTCGTCCACAATAACCACTCCCAGAATAATTTACTGTAATTATTTTGTATGAAAACTGGAAAATACCTGCATACTTTATAAAATATTTTCGTTATAATATTAGGGTAGAAGCAGTCAAACCGCCAAGGACGCCAAGTGCGCCAAGGGATTTTATTATCACCCTTTTTCCCAGTGCAATGGATATTGCGCCGTTCCTCCTGGCGTTCTTGGCGTCCTTGGCGGTTAAATAATAACCAGCAAAGACTACCTAATTTTAACTTTTACGGTTAAGCAATGGTAATATCCGGATTCAGGTAAACGTCCTGAATGGCTGAAATAATTTTCACACCTTCGGCAAAGGGTTTTTGGAAGGCTTTACGGCCGGCAATCAGTCCGGAGCCCCCAGCCCGTTTATTAATTACAGCTGTTTTTACCGCCTCGGCGATATCGTTTTTGCCGGAAGCGCCGCCGGAATTAATAAGACCGATTTTACCCATATAATTGTTTACTACCTGATAGCGAGCTAAGTCTACCGGATGCGGCGACATAAGGTCCGTATACATACGCTCATCAAATTTTCCATATGTACTGTCGCCGGTATTCAAGGCTTTGTAGCCACCGGTATTGACAGGTAGTTTTTGCTTAATAATGTCGGCAGCAATGGTAACACCAAGATGGTTAGCCTGCCCGGTGAGATCGGCTGATTCGTGGTAATCTTTGTCTTTCTTAAAAGCCGAATTGCGCAGATAACACCACAATACAGTGAACAAACCTTTGGAATGGGCATATTCAAAAGCTTCACTGACTTCGATAATCTGCCGGCTGGCTTCCGGCGATCCGTAATAAATAGTGGCCCCAACGCCGGCGGCTCCCATATCGTATGCCTGGTCCACCGA
>JAEYSJ010000100.1 GCA_023434855.1 Bacillota bacterium
GTCGATATTCGTGCGCAAGCCTTCCTTATCCGGCACCTTGGATAGCAGCCTGCGGTCGGGCTTGGCAACAAGTAAAACATCTTCTTCTTTTTCCGGGCCTTGTTGAAATAATTTATTGAACATCCGCTTTCCTGCCATTTCTCGCTGCCGGGTCTCGCAGCATATAATTATCCCTGCGCTTCATGCCTAGGTAAGCCGTTCGCTACTATTTCTATTCGTTCGTATGGTGCATTTGAGAATAGCCTGGCTTTATATAATCGGCTAATCTGCCTACTTTAAATTTTGTAGGATCTGTATCAGCTTTTGCCTCGTTAGCAGTCAGTAAAATATCCACTGCCATAGGGGTATAAACCACACTGTCCCCCATATGCATAACTAATATGGCGCCTTTTCTTACTTCACCTTGTGGAGTATATATCCCCTCTCTTAAGGTCTTTAGTAGCTGGGGCACACTTTCTGCTTTGTAGTCATTCGTACTACTCGAGCCTGAAATAATATATTCATGCCCGGTTGCAAACAAAGCTTCCATTCCCATTCTGCTTATTGCCAGAGTTGGCGGACGAAAATAGCGAGTTAATGCTGGTTTGCCATTTATCGAAACATCACCCGTTACGTCAGCGAGTTTCTGATAGGCTAACGCCAGCTCTTTCGTATATTCTTCCTTATCTTGTGCAGGAAACTGCTTGCCTGTCTTCGGATCACGCACGGCCATTGGTTTGTGCTTATCTGAATGACTGCCAATTTCATGTCCTTCCGTTGCGATAGCACGAAGTAAATTGGGATTATTCATTACATGGTTAGTGAGTACGAAAAAGTTTCCTACAACATTATGTTTGCGCAATACATACAGAATTTTATTGACGGCAGCATCAGTGCCCCAATCATCAAAAGTTAGAAAAATTACATTCTCTTTGGTATGAATCTGTCCACTCTTATCAAGACGTCGATCTTCCATTTTAGAAAACCCGAGCATACGATCTTCATAATCAACATCCGGATTTCCAATATACCGCTTTGAAGCCTCTGCCAGAAAATTATGCTCATTGATGGCAAGCTTAGGTGCATTGCTTCTTAGATAAGCAGGAATTTTTTCTGGATCCAAAGGGTACTGGTAAATAAATTTTGCATTGTTTAAAATAGCTCCGACCGGCTTAATTACATATTGAGAATCGTTTGCTCGATTACCGGCGGGGTTATCATAGGATGTTGCAAAGGCAATATTATCGACTTTGTGCTGCTTAATCGTTTCAAGCAGGTTTCCTACTAACTGGTCATTTGTATAAAAATCCATTCTAAAATGAATAATTTGTCCCCTAGCTAACGAAAATACCCACTTACCAAAAACCTCTTCCATGACCTTATCCGCATTCGTATAATCCTTATGCTTGCTCTGAACAACGTTGAAAGATTGACCAATTAAACTGCAGCCAGATTGGACAACTGCAGCCTTGGTAACATCTGTTATCGCCCCCCATGGCTGTTTAACCAGTTTAGTCTCAACACCGAATTGCTCGTATAAGACGTTTCTGTCACGGGCAATTAGTTTTTGTATCTCTTCCAGTGAGTCTCCATCCTTTGGCCTTATCGCGACACCAATTTCATGCCCATCGGCAATAATTTTTTTCAGTGTCCCAGGATACTTCTTCATTTCTGTTTCTGCCACAAAAAATGTAGCTTTAATACCAAGGTTTTGCAACCTGCTTAAAACATCATTGACAACGACCTCATTGGCTATTCCGCCAAAAGTAAAGGAAAGCGCCGGTTCCGTTGTGGAAATTACCTTTATTTCTTGAGCCGTTTGACTATTTACAGCCTCTGCTGCAAAAGCAGTTCTAACTGAAAAAAAGGACCCCGCCTCCTCCTGAACGAAGGAAGCTGCCATATTCCAATATGCAGCAACATACTGGGTCAGCTGTCTGGCGTCAGGCAGCAAAGACGTTTTTACCGGTTTGATCAAACTGTTTGCGGCGAAATCTTCTACATAAACGGTTGTGTACTTGGCCTTAACCAGCGCAATCAGTAGTTTTTCAACTGCCTCAATCGTTCCTTTTTCACCGTAATCAGCCTGCTGGGTCAGATTTTTCAAGCCCGGCTGTTTATCGATTGCCGGTTTTTGTTCAGCTTTACCCGCATCTTTAGCAACCGGTTCCGTATTCGTCTTTAGTTTAACGGAAACGATACTGCCTGGCTGGAGACTGCTTACAAATGCATCGGCCGCTTGAGGAGTCGTAATTTGTTTCACATTAACAAAAGCATTGCTTCTCACAACACTTACAAATCCGGCAGCTTTGGCAGCCTGGAGCACTTGATCTGTATAGTTAGTATCATTGCATTTAAGAAGATTCGGTCCTTGATCAGTTGTAACTTTGATGATTTTCTGGGCCTGGCAGAAATCCTTAACCAGACGTTCCACAGGCAGGGTCTCCAATTTTCCCATTCCGGAAAGCGTATAGTTTTCTATCTTATAACCCGCATTCCTAATATTTACAACAGTTTGCGGATCTTCAGCCGTTTGCATTCCATCTACAAAAAAGGTTGCCTTAATATTATGTTTCTTCAATAAGTCCAAAACCTGCTGCATGGTGGTACGATCAGATAACCCGTCAAAAGTCAGGGCAACCTGCCGCTGAGCACTTTTAGTACCTGTAATAACAGTTGCTTTTCCCTGGCTGTTTTTAAGCTGTGCCATCGCATTGGCGATTTCCTCATCAGCCTCATAAGAGCTTTTCATATCGGTAATATTGCGATACTCACTACCTGTAGGTGCCCATAAGACGTTTTTGAAAAATAACAGTCCAATCAGACAAACACCAAGCACCGCAGCTAGTGACAGCACTATTTTTTTGTTTTTCACGCATATCACCTCTCAGCTTAAAGACTCCAGTAGGAATAACCTTTGTCCTCAATTGTTTTCCGGTCAAACATACTCTTAATATCAATAACCACTTGTTTTGATTGTGCTTTCTGCGGTTTCAGCAGCTTTTCCAAATCAACCGGTTGCAAATCCTTGAATTGTTGATGAGCGACTAAAAAAACCAAACAATCCGCATTGTGAACATTTTGAAAATCAACGAGTTCCATGTTTAGTTCTTTTGTAAATTCCCGTTTATCGACCACAGGGTCTACTATCTTTACTTTAATCCCATATGCAGCGAGCTGTTTGCAAACATCAACCGCTTTTGAATTGCGCATATCAGGACAGTTTTCTTTAAAGGTAATGCCCATTATATAAATATTGGATTTTGATAAATTCTTGTTTGCCTGAATCATTTTTTTTATAATATTATCTGTTACATAAGCAGCCATGCCATCATTGACTTTTCGCCCGGCAGCGATAATTTGGGAATGATATCCCAGCATTTCTGCCTGATAAATAAAATAATACGGATCAACGCCAATACAATGACCGCCTACCAGTCCAGGATTAAAGCCTAACGCATTCCATTTCGTATTCATTGCATCAATAACCTGCTTTGTACTGATGCCCATGCGGTCAAAAACCATTGACAGCTCATTCATGAAGGCAATATTAATATCTCGCTGTGCGTTTTCAGCCAGTTTGGCTGCTTCCGCCACTTTAATGGTTTCCGCGCGGTAAACACCAGCTTGAATAATCAACTCATAAGCTGCCGCAATATTGGTAACCGTTTCCTCATCCATGCCGGCAACTATTTTGCGGATATTCTCCAGCTTATGAACTTTATCCCCTGGATTAATCCGCTCCGGCGAATAGGCAATCTTAAAATCACGGCCGCAGGCAAGCCCCGATTCTTGTTCTAAAATTGGGACGCAAATGTCTTCCGTAACACCGGGATATACCGTGGATTCAAAAACAACAATCGTTCCCTGTGTTAAATTCTGACCAATTATTTTACTGGCATTAACAACCGGCGACAAATTGGGGGTTTTATCACCATTAATTGGTGTGGGAACAGCAACAATAATAAGCTTTGCTTCTTTCAACCGTTCCGGATTAGAGGTGAATTCTAATGTTGTTTGTTGAATTCTTTCATCGCCAATTTCATTAGTCGGATCGATTCCTTTTTGATAGATGCTAATTTTTTCTTGATCAATGTCAAACCCTATTGTCTTTACTTTATCGGCAAAGGCAACAGCAATAGGCAAACCCACATAGCCGAGCCCAACTACGGCCAGATAATCTTTGCGAGTCTGAATTTGTTCAAAAGTTTTCAACTGCATAAAGTCCACCCGCATTCTATTAAAAATAATGTGTAAGTTGATTCCACCAGCTAGTGCCTTTTTCGCCTGAGATTTTATCTGTTAGATTATAATATTCAGATCCTGCTACCAGATTGTCAGCAAGCGTATAGCTTACTCCCACACCATAACCTCTAAATCCATTCATTGCTGCTCCGCCTCTGCCATTCATATCATGGGCAATATACGTATTTAAAGGCTGATTATAGTATTTAGCAAAAATACTATAAGTACCTGGACGCCATGATTTCTGCTCGCCATAATTAAGACTGAAAACATAGCCAGTCTTATTCCCTTTACTGTCTCCAAGACTAGAGTTCAGCACCATAGCGCCTACTCCAATATTGCTAAAATTATAATTTCCACTAACTGTTCTGATTGAGTTGCGTGTACCGTTCATTTGATATTGATATGCTGCAGCTTCCAAATTATAATCATAATCCTTATATTGCGCTGCAGCGATCATCATTTCCCGCGTTTCGTCGGTTTGACCAAAACTAAATGTATATTTTACAGGCCTGCCGAAGTCAGTTCTGAGACCTTTGAAGCTGCTGTTATAAATGTTTCCTTCAGCCATCAAATAGCCAAAGCTCCCCACAGTTACTTTAGATTCGCCTATAGGGCCTGTAGCATAAAGCCGGGAAAACTTAAATTGATCCCGATAACCGATTATCCCCTTTTGGCCCTCGACCATACCGTAAGCTCGCCAATTTTTCTCAAGTGGAACATCTGCCCCTAACCGGACACGAAGTTCAGAAAAGTCCTGATTTAAAGAACTAGGACCGTTATTGAAGGCATAATGAGCACGAACTTCACCATCTAGATGCACTTTATTATCTTTGATTTCGCCTACATGCTTTATTTCATTAATTAGTCCATTATATGTTTCCGGCGCAATATAAACGGGATATTCATTCGCCTTTTGCACCGTTCCAGCAGTTATCTGCGATTTTGGCAAAGCTGCAGCTTTCGGTTCAATATCAGCATTATTACGCAATAGCTCTGTTGAAGGAGCACCACTGCTTAAATTGCCTGCGGTCGCATTACTGTTAGCTGCGCTGGCAGACGCAAAGTTGGTTGGACCAGAAATCACTTTTGCCGTCAATGTTGCAATTTGGTAAGAAAAATCAGCCTTGGCCCGCTCTACGTTAAGATTGTGATCATTCAACATCTTTGCTGTATTCTGGGCCATGGCGTAGGCAAAATCGCGACGCTGACTTTCAGGCAGCATTGGCATTGCCTTCGCCGTCACCTTGGCAATTGCATAAGAATACTCCACTTTAAAGGTTTCAACGTTTGTGTTGGGAGCAGCGAAAAGCTTGGCCGTTATTTGGGCCATTTCATAAGTAAAGTCTGCTTTTGCACTTTCATCTGTATTTGCAGAAAGGCTTGCAGCATATACCACAGTACCTTCTGAGTCATTATTAAACTGGTTCCCTGCCGTTATACTAATCACTGTCGCCATAGCTAACAGCATTCTTGCGGATTTTCTCACGTGATTATCTCACCGCCCTGTCCAGTTGGATCTTTAATCCAATAAGATGATTACATAAATCCGTGCGATTAATTATTAATAAGTACTAATTTTCACAATTAGAAAGACAACTGCCAGGTTGCTGTTTGCAACCTGGCAGTCATATACAACAATGTACGTAGACCCATAGCTTTGCGTCCTTATCTTTCAATAAGTTTGCGATATTTTATCTATACAGTAGATAAATACTATTTATTTAGTCAACATTTTATCATTCTTACGCAATATGTATCAAGTGGTATTTTAATGATACTTGGCTTATTAAACTTGTAGTTTTTAGTAAATTTGCTTCTATTCTAGTTGGAATAATACTATTTCCATTAAATTTACATAACCTTTAAGCTTTTTTTAAACTTAACAAAAGAATTTTAAAGCTTGAAGCATAAATTGCTTTAAATATATAATGGAAGAAACAGTAAGTTAAGGAGTTTCTCCATGAAATGGTATTGCAATCAAAAAGGTTCCATTCTTGTTCTCGCGGCTTTTACAATTCCTTTTCTGTTTGCACTCAGTGCACTCGCCGTCGACCTCAGTTATCTCTATGCTCAGCGTGCCCATATACAGAACATTGCCGATGCTGCAGCCCTGGCAGGCGCAACTGTGCTTGGGTCAAGCCAAAACGCAGCTACAACAATGGCTCAAACGTATGTTGCCCGCAACAGCAACGCCACTGATGCCGACAACAAGGTTAGCTATACTTTTCCTATTGAAAATGGTATCAAGAAAATCCGGGTGGATATCACGAAAAGTGCGCCGCTGATATTTATGAAATATTTTAATTATAATACCGCACCGCTTGCCGTATATGCCATTGCTTCCTATAGCGACAGTGGCCCTAATATATTTGACTATGCCGCAATTTCGGGAGCCAACAACGGAATATTAAATCTTGGGCCTGGCGGTGGAAACAGATATAATGGATTTTTCCACTCAAACTATAAAATTCACCGTGGCGGAGGTAATAACACTCTGCAGAGCGGTACCATTACAGCAGTTGATCCAGCGATATGGGCCGATACTTCCAGTTCCTTTATCCTAAATGGCACCGCAGAGGGGGGGAAAAATCCGATTGATATTTCTGTAGAGAATTCCGGCCTAGCATCTCTAATTGGTCAGATAAAAAATCAGAATCATTACGCCGGCAACTACACCGATGGATTAGACTTATCTTCCTTTGGTACCGGAATTTATGTTGCTGGTAGTTTTAAACCTGGCTGGGTAAAGTGGGAAGGCAATTTAGATACAACAACCGTTGTTATTGCAGAAGGCGATATCGTTTTCCCTGGAAATAACGGCAAAACAATGAGTGCAAATAACCATATCATTTTCTGCTCACTTACTGGAAATATCACCTTTACTTTTAACGGCCCTTTTTATGGAATTCTTTACGCACCAAAAGGTAATATCACATTGTATATGGGAGGCAGTACCTTTAATGGCAGCCTCGTTGGCAATACGATATCATTAGGCTATGGAAATTCAACAATAAATGGAAAATCATTTGCAGGAGTCGGCGGCGGCAATGCACCTATAATACGCCTAATCGAATAGTTGAAAATAAAGCAGAGCGAAATCACCATGATTTCACTCTGCTTTATTCATTCCATTGCAAATTATCGCCTACCTGCCAGCCAATCCGACTAATTGTGCCCGCCTTTACCTCCAGCGTATCCTGCGCATCCCAGCACAGGCTCACCTGCCATGGCTGAAGGTTCTCTACCAGCTTGAGAATCTGTCCTGCCCCGCTCAGATACACAACATCCAGTGCATAACGCATTCCGATCATGTGAACGCTGTTACAATTGCGAAGCAGCATGCCCTGATTACCAGCCAGTGCTGTTGTTCCTAACAACCCTTTTAGCCGTGCAAAAAAAGTATCAGCAATCCAAATATGCAAAAGCTGCTCCTCTGCATCATTATTGTTCAATGGTATTTGGAGTGTTCTCATCTGCCCAATGCTTTCAGGTTATTTAAAATTGAAAAGACAGTCGGAAACAGAATGACAACAAACAACGCAGGAAAAATAAATATTGCCAAAGGCAACAGCATCTTTACCGGTGCTTCTAGGGCTTGTTCCTTAACGCTTTGACGCCGTCGCTCTCTCATATTCTCCGATTGAATGAGCAGAGTCTTAGCCATACTTACCCCTAGTCTATCAGCTTGGATAATCGCTGCCGTAAACAGATGGATTTCCGAAATGCGACACCGTTCAGCCATATTGGTTAATGCAACTTTTCGCGGCATACCCATGCGAAAATCGCGCAGCATTTTGCTGCACTCATCAATTAACGGCCCCTTCATCCTAGCTGCTACTCTGGCCATAGCGCCATCAAAAGATAGTCCAGCTTGCACGCTCACACACAGTAAATCCAACATCTCAGGCAACTGTCGCAAAATTTTTTTTTGGCGTTTGACAATTAATAAGTCCAGAAAAACAATGGGAAGTATTCCACTAAGCAGCAAAGCAGCAACCACGAGAGCAAATCCCTGAATAAAGATCATTTGACCTATATAGAAGGAAAAAAACAGCGCTATTCCTATTAAGGAAATTGCCGAAAGCACCCAAAAGCAAACAAAGGCATTGACACTCCAAACGTATTGTTTGCCAGCCCACATGATCCGTTCAGCCAGCACTTTATAAATTTCTCCCGGTGTGAGCCGGATAACCTGCTGCTCAAGTTGATAAAAAACAGGCAATATAATTCGTTCATGAAAGGACGCATTTAAATTCTCATTGTCAATCCGGACCTGGTCAGCGGCCGAAATCGGAGGGCGCAGTTTTTGTACCCGTTCTTTTATTTGCGTCTTCGGCTCAAGCCGTGTGATAACAAGCAGATATAACAAGAAAAACAAGAAAAATCCACTAGCTAAGGCAATCCAAACAGCCATATCAGCGCCTCCAGTCTTGATTGCCAGAGGCATAATTCGTCAGACTGAATATATTAGGGGGAAGGCCAATTCCATTAAGCTCAAATTTCTCCATGAACTTTGGCCGGATACCAGTAGACTCAAACGTCCCCAAAATTTTTCCCTTTTCATCAATTCCGGTTTGGACAAACTCAAATATATCCTGTAAGACAATCACATCGCCTTCCATGTTTTGCACTTCCGTAATATGCGTTATCTTGCGGCTACCATCCTTCAAGCGAGACTGCTGAATAATCAGATCAACCGCTGAAGAGACCTGTTCACGTATCGCCCTTACCGGCAAATCCATTCCCGCCATCAGCACCATTGTTTCCAGGCGGCTTAATACATCACGCGGGCTGTTGGCATGAGCGGTTGTTAGTGATCCGTCATGCCCAGTATTCATAGCCTGCAGCATATCCAATGCCTCGCCGGAACGCACTTCGCCGACAATAATCCGGTCAGGCCTCATCCGCAGCGCATTGCGAACCAGATCCCGTATGGTAATCTGTCCTGCCCCTTCAATATTAGCGGGACGACTTTCCAGACTGACGATATGAGCCTGGTTTAATTGCAGCTCTGCAGCATCTTCAATAGTGATAATCCGTTCATCGGCAGGGATAAAGGAGGACAGCACATTCAGTGTGGTTGTCTTGCCGGACCCGGTCCCGCCGGACACAATAATATTAAGCCGCGCCGCAATACAAGCCCGCAAAAAGCCGGCCATATCCTCACTCAGCGAACCAAAGCCAATTAGATTTTCCACATTTAACGGTATCTTAGCAAATTTCCGGATGGTTATACAAGGTCCTGCCAGTGACAGTGGCGGAATAATAATGTTAACGCGCGAGCCGTCACTCAGCCTGGCATCAACCAGCGGTGAGCTTTCGTCAATCCGGCGACCTAATGGCGCAACTATCCGTTCAATGAGATTCATTAAATGCTGATCATCATGAAACTGCACCTTCGTCAAATGAAGCTTACCTAACCGCTCGGCAAATACCCGCTTGGGTCCGTTAATCATTATTTCCGTAATTGTTTCATCCTTAAGCAGCGGTTCAATCGGTCCCAATCCCAACATTTCATCAAGTACATCGGCAGCAATTGCTGCGCGGTCACCACGGGGAATACTAAACGGATTTTCATCAAGAACTCTGTTGCAATATTCGGCAATAATGCTTTCAACCTCACGGCGATCCTGCTGGGTATTCATTAAAATCCGCTGCTGCTCTATATTAATCTCGTCAACAATACGACGATGAATTTCCAATTTTATTTCCTGATATTGATTTTCGACTGAGCTATTTTTCCGTTCAGCAAAAATCGGTCTCGGTTCTTCCAGGTTTTCGTCCTTGCCCAGTCGTTTCAATAATGACATGTTATTCCTCCTTACGCATAGTTAGCGAAGCCGAAATGCTAGCTGGCAGGATGCCCTTCCAAAAAGCATTCTCCATATTTAATTGGGCAGTCAAAGTGACAATAATTTGTTTTCCTGCCGTTGCATCTGTCTCGGAATCAATTTTGACTCCTTGATCTTTTGTCGGATTAAACTTATAAACATCTGTTAAAAGAGCAGTATTATTGTACTTAGTTTGATCATAGGCAATTCCGACCGACTCACGTCGGGCAATATCACGCGCCAGTTCCGACAGTGTGATATAATCATGAAAAAACATACTGACGTAAGCAAAGCCATACAACATAAGAACAAAAAAAGGAATAATAATAGCAAATTCAATCATGGTCTGGCCTCGTTTATCCAGAAGCTGTCGCATGGAGAAACCTCCCTTACTAATTAGCAAGAAAGAAAGAGTCTCATTCCTGTAACGAGACTCTTTCTTTGTATATGTGGTTACTTCGTTAAGTCGCCGGCCTTTTTAAAAACAGCGTTATAAAGGCTTGTTACCTCCGTAGATAACGTTCCATCGGTGCCAGTAAGTGCGATACCAATCACAACAACAACAGCAATGATAACAGCATATTCTACCATTCCCTGCCCTGTCTGGTTTAAATACCGCGTTTTAAGAAAGCTCAAATACGTTAACATTTTTCTCCTCCTCTTAACTTATCTATATATGCAAAAGCCCATAACAGCTTTATACATCAATATCGACAATTTTGCGGATAATCAGAAAGCCCACCAACTGCCAGACAATTGTCCCCACCAATGCTATACGGCCAATCGGTTCATCAATAAAAGGACGCATATAGACCGGATTTACTACCATAGCCACCAAACTAACCGCTATCGGCAGCAGTCCCAATATCCAGCCAGACAGCCTGCCCTGTGCTGTCAGCGTCTTGATTTCTCGCTTCATCTTGATCCGTTCATTAATGGTAGCGGCAATGGTATCCAGGATATGAGCCAGATTACCGCCTACCTGCCGTTGAATCAGCACTGCAGTAATAACCAGATCGAGATCTGTGCTTTTCATACGTTTGCCCATATTGAGCAGCGCTGTTTCCACATCTGTACCCAGTCTAATCTCAGCCAGTGTTTTCAAAAATTCTACTGCAAGCGGCGGCTTCATTTCTCCTGCAATAAGATCCATAGCCTGTAAAAAGCTAAAACCAGCTCGCATAGAATTGGCCAACATAGTCAACGCATCACCAAGCTGATTACTGAATTCCTGCTGACGGCGATTAATCCGGATATTCACATAAAACACACCGATCAGCCCTGCCAACAAGCCGATACACACAGCATACCCCAGAGTTAAAGTCAACATTAAGCCAAAGGTACCGGCACTTATAACCACCATTATTAACAGCGCAAAAGATTCCGAGCCAAGAAGAGGAATTCCAGCTTGCTGCATTTTAAATTCTAACAGCTTTGCCTGAGGCACAGCTCTGGCTTTGAGCCCCAAATAACGGATAAATTTTCTAAATTTCGATATGCACTCGTTCGATTCCGTAGCATCCGGGATTTTCATATTTCCAGCATAGCGCCGGACTTTATGCTGTACGTGAGCCTTATCCCTGCTAAAATATTCCAGCATTATAAGCATGATCAAAAATACCAGCATACCACCGGTTAATGCAATAACGATCATAGGTTAAACCACCTTGGGTTGACTACCGCAGATTTGTGCAGCCAGCAGATCAATACTCTGGGCCAGGGGTGAATCAGGGCGAATGTCCACAGCCATCCGACCATTATTTGCTGCTGCTGAGACAAGCAAATATTCATTCGGCACAATAGCGTAAACCGGATAGTCCAGCAAGTCTGCCAGGCGCTGCTGTTCTTGCGGTTCACAGGGTTCTACCCTGGTAAAAACGGCCTGTACTCTTGCTGAATAATCTGGCCATGTTCTGAAAATTTCCAGTGCCCGCTGCATATGTACGACCTCATAGCCGCCACTGATCATGGCAATCAGCTGCACGGAATCAGCGAGCTCGGCAGCAGCAACTGAAATCGGATTAAAAGCCGGAGCAACATCAATTAGAATATACCGAAACAAACTGCGGGCCATACTGACAACTTCGGCGAATGCTTTAGGACTAACGGTTTCGGCAAACTCCGGCCGTTTCGTTCCACAAAGAACTCTGACATTTTCGGTAACGGGCGTAAAATAAGAATTTAATGAAATAGGTGACAAAAACTGAATATCTCTTGCCGCTTCTACAATCGTACTTTGCGGATCGAGGTTGAAAAATACGGCCATATCGCCGAATTGCAAATCTGCATCAATAATGGCTACATTTTGCCCCGTTTTTTTCGCCAGGGCCATTGCAAGATTAGCAATCAGTGTAGTCTTGCCACTTTTCCCTTTGGGACTGAAAAAGGTAACAACCTCGCTCATCACTCCCATTCCGCTATTACCAAAAGTATTTACCGCAGCAGTTAATTCTTCACTGGTGAAGGGCTTTATTAAAAAACCCTTAGCGCCAGCCTTGACTACAATACTAGCAGTGTGAGCATCCCACTGGCTGCCCAGACATAAAATACCCGCATGAGGAAATATCCGGATAAACTCCCGAACCAGTTGCGTATTTTCGGGAATATCCATGTCAAGTAAAATCAAATTAGGCACGAAAACGCCGCCCTGCCCTAATGCCTCCCTGGCATCGAAGAATCGGGAAACAAGCTGAAATTCTTTTGTATGCCGTATTACGCTGGATAACCGCTCCAGCATAATACGGTTTTGCTCAATTAACAATACACGGTATTCCCCCATGCTTTTTCCTCCTTTACAAGGCTATTGAAACAACTGCTTAATCCAGTTTGATAAAGAGGCGCCGTCATTTGTATGTTTCTCTTGCAACCGATTGGTATATTTAGCAATCAACTCTTGCAGACTTTTGCTCAAAGGGGTAACCTCATTGCCAATAATAAGGGGAACTCCTTTGTGAATGGACTCTATAGCTGTAGAAAAGTGATTAGGCAGCACATGATAAAATCGCTCTTCCAGCAATTGCTCAACATCCTGTACTTCAATGTTAGTTCTTGAATTACTGCGGTTTAAAACCAGACGAATTTTATTTTTGTCATAACCGATCCCGCGCATCGTATCGTAGCCGATTTTCATATTTTTAATGGTGGGAATAAAATCAACAATCCCGACAAAAGTAATGATCGTGCTCATGTCCATGACCGCCAGATTTAAATCACTGAAAGCAGCCGTCGTGTCAATAACAATATAGTCATATTCCCTCCGCAGGGCGGTCAGTACAGCGATGACAGACTGAGTCGAAATATTGTACGCCTGCTCCAGCTTAAGCGGCGCGGCCAGCACAGAAAAAGCCGTATCACCACTTGTATATGACAGAATATATTTACTGCTGTCAATATTATCTGGATTTTCTTCAGCTGCTTTTTGCGCATCATAGATTGTCTTCAGGGGAAAGAGGTGCAAGTAATTGCAGACATCCCCAAATTGCAAATCCAAATCAATTATACAAATCTTATAGCCTGTTTCTGCCAGTCCTGCTGCCATATTAACACCAAGCAGTGTCTTGCCAACAGCGGAGGCAGTGCTGAATACCGTTATGATAATGCCGCTCCTCAGCTTTTCTTCCACTTACCTCACCGCCCTATTAGCTTCCGGTTTTACTCTCCTGCACTTCAATCATTTCCTGCATATCTTGCGACATAGCCGGAGGCGCCTTTTCATCTACAAGCGTTGGCGTTATCAGTATGATAATTTCCTTTTTTTCCTTGCTGGTTGCCGTACTGCGGAAAAACTTCCCTAAAATAGGCAGATCGCTTAAAAAGGGAACTTTTATAACTTGTTTACCTTCGTCAGAACTGATCAGACCGCCAATTGCCATTGTACTGCCTGATGAAAGATGAATAACCGATTCGGCTTTGCGTGATCGCAAGGCCGGTATTGACAACCCACTACTTAAATTAATAGCAGCCGAGGAAGAACTATCAAGGGTGCTCACTTCTGCATTTACCTTACTAGTGATTGAATTTTTCTCATCAACCTGCGGTTCAATATGCAGTTTAATACCGTATTCCCGCCATTCTACCGCAATTTGCCCATTCGTGTTGGTTGTGGGAATTGGAATTTCGCCGCCAATTAGTATATTTGCCTGTTCACCGCTCATCGTAACCAGGCTAGGCTGCGATAGTATCCGTACATCGCCCTTCGTGATCAGCGCCTGCAATGTTGCATTTACGTCGGCATAGCTGCCCAGCTTCGAGTTTGATGAATCCCGTCTATTGGAAAATGTTTGGCCAAACCCGAAAATACCGGTTGGGCCTATCGTAACAATGCCATTATCTTTATCAATATCCGAGGCATTTGCATATTGTATACCCAGCTTTTTGACTTTATCAGTAGAAATCTCCAGTATTTTAGCTTCGATCCGTATTTGAGTGGGATTAGACAATTCCAACAGATTAATAACTTTTGCGCCATATAATTCTGCTATTTTTTCAGCTCGCTTCTTAATAAATTGGTTTTCCACAGTACCTTTTAAAAGAATTTTGTCACCGATTTTTTCTACCCGAACACCGGCATCTCCAATCATCTGTGCGATTTCTGCTGCAGTAGTGCTATCATAATCCCGGACATTTACAGAGTATTCTTGATGGCTGCCACCAACTGTCCATACATACAACGTCGTTGTGCCTTCTTTTTTTGCCACAACAAGCAATTCAGTCATAGAAATCACTGTTACATCAGCAATTGCCGGGTTCGCAATTGCTACACGGGTAATTTCACTTTTTTCATCAAGATAGACAGATTGATTAATATTTAGTGCCAGACCTGTTTGCGCTGCTACTGGGCTTATTACAAAAAGGAAAAGTGACAGCCCCATAAACATGATTAAAGCCCGATTACTAACTGCATATTTTCTCATGACTCTTCTCCTTATTGTACCTCTACCATTTTCACTTCATTTCCCCGGATAACGGCAATTCCAGATGCCGGAGGAGATGCCTGCGTCAGTGCCGCTCCAGTTGAAGCAGGCGGCAGTACCGGTTCTGAAGATGCCTCATGCTGATAAACAGAAACATCATTAGTTATTACAAATTTCTGCTGAGGCTCCAATGGACGAAGAACGAGATAGATTGTTCCTTCAAGCTGGGAAACAGCCAGTCTCAGGGCATCTTCCGGCGCAATAGCCAGCGTAGCTGTAGCCATGGCTTCTTTTTTTCCGTCTTTTTTTTCATCTGGCGTGGCGTTGTCTTTATTTACAGCTAGTAAAAGAACATTTTGCATCAGCATCTTGCCAGTAATTGTGTTTTTTTGCATTTTATTGGTAAGAACCATTACGTCCACAAAATCTCCCGGTTTAGCAAAACCAGAGATACCGGTAATATCAGTAATAGCGACTGAAATGGCACGCTTATCCGGAGGGATACTGCCAGTAAAACCGGCCAATGCTGGATTGGCAAAGATCTTTTGTTCTGTTAATGTATCACCACGCAAAATTTTGAGCTTCGCCATTTTCCCCACAATAGCATGGGGGTTTGCTATTGCATCAACTGGGATAAGTTCAGCCGGTAATGTGATTGTTTTAAGCATATTATCCTGTATGACCGTTTTTTCCGAAATATCGACCGCCGCGATTACTACGCTAGTCATTTTCTGCGGCATATTGACTGGCTTGCTTTCCAAACCCGATAAGTAAAAATACAACACTAGGGCAAACAAAGAGCTCGCTAGTAAGGCTAAGGAAACAAGCTGGGCAGAGGTCAACTTGTTGACTGCTTCCGTTATTCGTTTTGATACTGCAGAAAATCCCAAAATATATCCTCCTTGCTACATAAAACAGAACTAAATTACAATGCTTGTTCCATAAAACTAAAACCACCAGGTTGCAAAAAAAAGAATACAATCAAATTGTATTTTTCTAATTTATGCAACCTGGCAGTCATAGATGTGAAATCGTTAGACCCACGGCTTTGCGTCCTTATTTTTCAATAAGTTTGCCTATTTTTGTAAATATTAATTACACTTAAAATAACACATTATGGAAGAATCTACAAGCATTTTCCTTGTTTTCTTTTATTTACCATTGTTATATAATGGTAACAAAAAATTAATAGGATTGGACTATCTATGCCTTTATTAATTACTTTTGTTGTAATAAGTTGTTTGGTCAGTGTACTTTTAGATTATATAATCTGTCAGTTTTATCGACAGATATCACCTTTTAAAAATACGCAAGAGATAGTGCTATGGTCACATAAAAAAAGAAAAGCTGCGTTTTTTTTCGCACTTTTCCCTTTTTATTATGTAAGCTATCTTCTTTTGGCCAATTGGTGGACCTTCTTACCGGTCGGAGTTCTTATAACCATTATGGTATTTATCAGTATAATGGATTTTGAACAGCAAGTTATTTTAGATTTAGTACTACTACTTCCATTGCTATTTGCTTTCCTCTTTTCGGTCTTTTTTCCTGTTGCTTTTTTAGACCGCTTGTCAGCTGCTTCCGTAGGCAGCGGCATAATGTTATTTTTAGCGATTCTTACAAAGGGCGGTATCGGCGGCGGCGATATTAAGCTGATTTTTGTAATTGGCCTATGGTTAGGTTTAGATAGCCTGTTCTTTACCTTAGCTGCAGGTTTTTTAAGCGGCGGCCTGTCCGCTGCATTATTACTTATATGTAGAATCAAGAAATTCAAAGAGACTATCGCTTATGGACCCTATTTCGCACTATGGGCAATCATTGCTTTTGTCTTACAAAAAGGTGATTTCCTGCATTGATTACCAAAATCCGCCAGTATTTTTTATACCAAATTTCTCGGCTTTTTCCAATAATGCATTTTTTTGTGTATTTTGATAGTATTTTTTATGATACATGGCTTTGTCGGCAATATTCAGCAAAGCATCAACTCCGATATCCATACCGCTTTCGACCATGACCAAACCTGTACTTACTCCCATGCTGTACGGTTTCTTTACTGAGGCCGAAAGTGCGTTCAATTGCTGTTGAAGGCGGTAAATAACCTGTTCAGCATAGGGCTGTGAACATTGGCTAAATATTACGGCAAACTCATCGCCGCCGATTCTCCCGGCAATATCGGTTGTACGCAAAGTGCCAAGAAGCAGTGATGTGAACATGCTGATATACCAATCACCCTCGCGATGACCGTATGTGTCATTCACTTTCTTCAGTTCATTCAAATCCATAAAGGCAAGAAAAAAAACACTTTTTTCTTGCTGCAGATTATGCAAGGCCATTTCCAAGCTTGCCCTGAAGGTACGGCGGTTTAATAATCCCGTCATATCATCTTTCGCCGCAAGCTGCTCCAGCTGCCCAATTTGGCAGCAAGTTGCAGTTATGTCTACTAAAGTAAGCAGCAAATGGGTTGATCCGGCAAAATCAACACACGTCGTATAAACTTTTACGATGGTTTGCTGATCTTTCAAAAAAAGTGAGATTTCCGGTATATTTGTACCATTAGCTTGGATACCGGCATACCATGCCTGATATTCCGCCTGCTCTTTATAGAAGAACTCGGCAACCGGTCTGACAGCGACTTCCTCATCCTGTCCACGCAGCAAGCTCTGGGCAGCAGCGTTTACCCGGATCACCAGCAGTTCCTTTCTTGTAACCAGCACAATGGGTATAGGCATCCTATTGAATAGTTCTTCTAACTTATCGCCTGCCTGGAAATTCAATAGATCACCCGGCTTTCTATGGCCGCAGCAGCCTTATTATCAGCAGTGACATAAGGAGAGCAAGCCAGTATACAATATGCTAGCCTAACTATAGCAAATGTTCTGCCTGCTTCCTATCGGCTGGGAAGATAAAAAATTATCCTCTGAAGTATCATCAGAGGATAATGAGGCTATCTAACCGCGAAATTGCAGCAGATGCAGAGCGATAGCTATATGGAATCTGGTCTCAAATAACTCCAGCGATATACCAAGAATACTTTCAATTCGCTGTTTTCGGGATACGATTGTTTTATGATGAAGAAACATGTCTTCCGCCACTATTTTTAAATTAGCAGCTTGAATAATCTTTTTTAAGGTCACCAGCAGCTCCGTGTTATTCTCCTTATCATAATCCAGCAACTTTCCTATCATTCTGTCAATAAATTCTGCCGCATTCTGACTATCGGCCAATGGATAAAGCAGTTGATACGCCTGCCCATCATGATAATGATGGATCAGCCGTTCCGGCCAAAGACGGCTGCCGAGATTCGCTGCGGCTCGCGCCTGATAACACAGATACGCAAAACTGTCTGCTTTGCCTTGCCGGCCCGAAGTGCCGATTGCAGTTTCAAAGTGGGGCAGGCTAGAAGACAATTGTTTCTTTAGTTCCAGTCCGCTGTTCAGTTGTCGCTCCTTAGTTTCCCCTGGTAAGGCAGCATGCAGCATGCCAATTCCATTCCCCCATTCCCAGGCAATAGCTCCCTGACCGGAATTCAGCCTGTCCACCAGGTTATCGATTGCCGTCTGGATTTCAGCTGCATCAACTGCAGCCTGACTGAGTGAACATCCTTGCCAGCTGGTCAATTGTATATAAAAGACATAAAACAGGGACGGCAGATTCAGCTTCAGCTGCCGGGCCACATTCCAAGCCGCTTCATCAAAGCTGCGGTTACCCTCTGCCAGCTCAAGCAAAAACTGATTACGCCGATGCCTATTATACGAATGAGCGACTTTTTCTTCCGCCTTAATTCTTTCTTCGATTTCCCGCTCCAATTCATGCTGAATTTCCTGCAAATACAACTGCTGAGAATCGCTGATCCTCGTCATCTTCATCATGGATTGAAGATTTCTTTCAAAAATGGCCGCCATATGCTTATATTGCGCAAGCAGCTCATTATTCGTGTACTGCTGGTCATCGCATATGCTTTTAATCTGCGCTAATTGCTCCAATTCCTCCTGGAATAGCTGGCGAATATTGCTAACCAATTCAAACACCTCTACGTTAAAAGAGTACAGGATTTTACCGGAGAGTTTACTGGCTAATTTCCTCCGGAATAATATTAAACTTAACATTCAGTTCTTCCCGGAAC
>JAEYSJ010000329.1 GCA_023434855.1 Bacillota bacterium
CTGTATTTAAATTACTTAAAATACACAACTTACCTTGGATGGAACAAGGTGGGCTTAGTCTGTTTAATCTCGTAGCTCTATTACCTGATGTAGGTGAAGAATTTATACGTAAAAGTGTTAAAGTGGATAACATTTTCAATAAGACTTTAATTGCAAAAAACGATGGATTAACCACAGAAACACTAATTCGTTCTATGGCGGAAAGTAATTGTTATAGTGTTTCTCTTGCAGTTGAATCTGCTAACCAAGACTCTTTAGAAACCAGTAACAAACCAAAACTAAATGCATTTCATAAACACTCTAAAGAAATCGTAAACCTATTTAAAAAATACAATATCAAGACCACATGTTCAATGATGATTGGTTTTTGTAATCCGCAGGAAAATTACATTGAAGACAGAGAGCAAATTCAACGAAGTATTGACTATGGAAAAATGTTGGTGGAATCAGGGGCTTCATACATTAATCCACATATTTTTACACCACTGCCAGGAGCACCAAACTTCCCCAATCTCCAAAAGTATGTTATAAATAATACTGATGAGGGCTTTTCTCATGAATTTGGCAGTCTTAATGCACCAGATGGTCGTTGGTGCAGAGATACAATGAGTTTAACTAGGGTTACAGCGATAATTAAAACTATTGGGATCGATGGATATGGAAAAGCTTTAATTAATGCTACGTGGCCTGTGGATAGATAGAAATTAGCGTATATACGATAATCCGATCCGGTTGCGTACAGTGAACCTGATTGTTCGGAATAAATTATATTTAAGTGAATTTTAGATAAAAAAGGGTGAATTAGAAATGAGTAACGCCCCAGTTTATGCGTTGAACTTATTAAATATCAAGGATCGCGAAGAATACTTGACCTATGTCAGAAGGTCAGCCAAGGAAGCGCCAGCCCATGGGGGAAAGGTTATTGCAATCGGGAAATTTATGGAGGCCGAAGAAGGCGAAATAACTCCTCGGCAGATATTGGTTCTCGTTGAGTGGGAATCACGCGAGGCTTTGCAGAGTTATATTGATGATCCTAAACTAGCTGATCATCACCCCCATCGCATTAACGGTACGTCAGACTATATCTGGCATTTTTTCGACAAATTAGAGGACTTTAGACCGATATTAAAATCATAAATGTTTTAAAAGAAACTGATTATTAACTTTGCACAGATTACACTTCTATTCCGAACTATTGGTTGGAATAATTAAAACAAACACTAGTTCGGAAGGTGATTGCCTTGTCTGTTCAACAGCCTTTGAGTTTGATTCAGTTCCAGTAGAAATTCTCTTCGGAGGAATCATGCCATTCTCACTTGTTTACTATGAAATGGCCTAATGGATTCCGGTGTGCTAAGTGTGGGCACGATCAGTATTACGAAACAAAAACACGCAAGCTTATACTTTACGAGTGTAAACAATGCGGTTATCAATCAACCATGGAGAAAACGCGGGTTGACCTAGCCAAGTGGGTTTTAATATCTATCTTGTTGCCCTTGATAAGCGCGGTGTTTCTGCGATTATGTTATCCGAAGAGCTAGGAGTCTGTCCGACGAAACGATAATAAGCCGAAAAAAATAGGAATTAGCAGCATTTTGAACGAAATATATCCTTATTAAAATTAAGGGTGTGTAGTTCAATTGTGATGATACTGGATAATGCCAAAATTCATCATTCAAATTATTTATACCATTCCTTAAAGAACATGAATATGAACTTGAGTTAGTGTTTTTACCGCCATATAGCCCTAACCTCAATCTGATTGAAGAATTCTGGGGTGGCTCAAGCGTTCTTGTGCTTATAATGTGTTTTATTCTTCTGTGAACGAAATTAGCAGACGTGTCCAGAGATTCGTGGAAGAAGTCAACAAAAAATAAGCAGAAGTTATTGATCGACTTTGTAAAATTCTTTAGTTCGTAATAGATTGTGAAAGTAATTTAAAAAACCCTAGGATGTTAGAATGCGGAGGCGCATGCTTAACAAAAAGGGGGGTTATTTAAAAACATCTTGTTGAGGATTGATTTTAAATTCTCGAATGCATGTTTATGTCCTTTTTTAAGGGGGGTGGCAAATATTGATTGGTACGTAGTACGTACTTTATCGGGAAAAGAAGACGAAGTTAGTATATTTTTTAAGAAGGTATTTTCTGAATTTGAAATTGTTTATCCCAAAAGAAGGGTGGGGTGGCGTAAAAATGGACGTGTTATTAGTATTATCAGACCTTTGTTTGAAGGATACATATTTGTTTCTACAAATAAGATAGAGGCATTGGACTATCTATTACACAAGAATACAATAAAATTTGCCTGGCTAATTCGTTGTGATAGAAGTTTGCTACCTATATATCCTGAAGAGAAACAACTAATTCAGCAACTCATAGGCATTGAAGGTGTTGTCGATCTGAGTGAAGTACAAATGGCTGATGGTAAAATTGAAGCAATAAAAGGGCCTCTAGTAGGATTAGAACATGTAATTAAGAATGTTTCAGAGAAAAACCATCGCATTATAATAGAAATTCCTGTATTGGGGGAAAAAAAGAAGGTGGAATTAGAAGGGTATATGAATAGAGATTATTCTAAACCCCCCTACTAAGATTTGCCAACATTAAATTTGCCATTTAATGAAAGATGAAACTGTCAAGAAAAGCGTACACCTCAAGTTAACGGAAAATAAAATAAACCCCAATAATCACGCGGCCAATTTTTGATACCTAGCTCGCTTTTTTCTTTGAACGCCATATTTGGGATGTTTTTTTCTAATAGCAGTAAGGGCCGATACTAGTTCACTGTCATTCTTAGGACGGGCTTGCCTTTTTTGCCATGCATAATAGCCTTCTCTGCGTACAGATTGAGATTTTCAGCGATCCATGCATATAACTGCCGTGGTTTTTTTCCAGCTATCGACTCGCCATAAAGCCCAGTGCCTTTTTTAGAATGGTATTAGCCTCGCGTAGTTCGGCATTTTCCCTTTCCAAGCGTTTGAAACCTTCTTCGGCACTTTCACCGGATTTAAGTCCTTTGGAGACAATACCGCGCTTGAGTCGCTCGGCTCGTTGTCAGACGTACAGGTCTTGCTGGACACATTGAGTTTTTCAGACGCTTGTAAGACTCCTATTTCTGACGCCAACTTGAGTGCATCATTTTTAAATTCTTCATTGTACTTTTTCTAACATTTTCATTACACCCCATTTTTTATATCATATCACTTTTGGGTGTGCGCTTTTATTATAATAGTCCATTTCCGATCGCCCCCTTTCATCAGAACCAGACTTATAAATCATTACATCCGGTTAAAGCATTTGTTCCATTGTCGGCAATTGTGGCGGTAATTGCCGTGGACTATTGGGAAGGTTATTGTTATCTTAGCCTGTCGGGGGAAGAAAAATTGAGAATATATGCAATTTCAGATATTCATATTGATTTTGCCGAAAACTTGCGGTGGTTGAATAATTTATCTTTTTTTGATTACCTAAATGATGTTCTCATTTTAGCGGGGGACGTAACCCATATAATATCTTTATTTGAAAAAACGATAAGGGATCTACGCAAACGGTTTTTCGAGGTTTTATTCATTCCCGGCAATCATGATCTTTGGGTCCGGCATAGCAATGCAATGATCCGTGATTCCTTTGAAAAACTGGAACTAATTAAAACCATCGCTTCTGATTGCGGGATTAAGATGGAACCGGTTCATCTTTCTTCAGTTTCGATTATACCATTATTTGCGTGGTATGATTTTTCGTTTGCCAAACCTGATCCGGAAATATCAAAACTATGGATTGACTATATAGCGTGTAAATGGCCGGAACGTTGTAATGAGGAAAGCCTTACTCAATATTTTATTGCGCAAAACAAGTTTAACACCGAACTTAATCCAAATCAGTTTGTTATTTCTTTTTCGCATTTTTTACCACGAATTGATATCATGCCTATTTATATCCCTGCGGAAAAAAGGAGTTTGTATCCTATGCTTGGCACAGTCTTGCTGGAAAAGCAGATTCGCCACTTAGGATCAAATATTCATGTTTACGGGCATAGCCATATCAATAATTCTGTTGCGAAAGACAATACTCTGTATATTAACAATGCTTTTGGTTATCCTTATGAAACCCTCATTACCGCCAAGAAACTGAAATGCATTTTCGAGATGTAGTGCGTAGTTTATTTCTAAAGTATTAATGTTTTGGGAGTATAACACATGGAGATGAAAAACCGGGAAATATATATTGATGAAATTAGTTTAATCAGATCCGAAGGCTTGTTTAAAGCAGTTTTATGCTGTTGTTATTTTTCCAGTAAATTCGATTACGACAGTATTATTGAGCATTTGAATGCTCATGAACGTAGCTATTTCGATACCCTGCAATATGAAAAACGAATCAGAAGTTTTCTTATCGGGCGTTTTACCGCAAAACAAGCGGTCGCTGCTCTTACCGGTGAGAATAGAGTAGCCTCCATTACCATTCAATCCGGTGTTTTTACCCAGCCGATAGTAGTACCCAACAACCGAAATATTCAGGTCAGCATTACTCACTGCGATAATTTTGGTGCTGCCCTGGCTTTTCCCGATGTTCATCCTATGGGCATTGATATTGAAAGAATCAGTCTTCACAAACAGAACGTTTTAGAACAACAACTAACCGCAACTGAAATAAAAAAAATAAAATCTCTGACGATTTCCTATGATTTTGGATTAACGCTTTTATGGACTGTCAAAGAAGCGCTGTCAAAAGTGCTAAAAACAGGTCTAATGACCCCTTTTGAGGTTTACGAGATTTCCGAAATTGAACTTCATGACAATTATATAACATGCAAATATAAAAACTTTGCGCAGTATCGAGCGATGTCATTTTATACCGGTAATTACGTTTGTTCAATTGTAATGCCGCATAAAACACAATTGATGTTTGATATCCAACGTTTCAAAGCAAAGTTTGCTTTCAGCAAATATCTGGAGGATGAGCAAATTGTTACAGGTTGAAGCCAGTCAGCTTAGTTCAACAATCGGATATTGGATAAGCGTCTAGTAAGACAGTGGATGGAATCCGGGCAGAACCCGTGAGATAAAATCCGTATAACTATCTAACTTTATCTTCCGGGATCTCCCCGGAGTCCAGTTTGGGCATTTCCGGAACTTCTAGAGGACTATCTTCCTTGGAATCCGGAAGTCCAAGCCAAGTGTAAAGAGCGCAAAGCTTGAGTATTAGTATACAGCAGCTGGCGCTCTATTTTTATCCACCATCTTATTTGACACTTACGATATTGGCTGGATAATCCAGTCTGATCAAAATTAATCTCTGTAGGATTTTAAAACAAAATTGGTCCGTATCATTTTTGCATGATACGGACTAGCTTTTTGCCGAATTACAGTATATGTATATCCTTATTACCACGGATATTGTCAAGTATGGAAAAGCAATTATCATAAGTTTCAGGGAGGTGATAATTATTGAGAACCCCTATTTTATTTATGTACTCAGGTCAAGGATCGCAGTATTATCACATGGGTAAAGAACTATACCGCCAAAATGCAGTATTTAGGCATTACATGTCTGAACTGAATAATATTGTATATGATAATTCAGGTATCTCAGTTATTGATGAAATTTATAACAGTAGTAAAACTAAAGCAGACAAATTTGATGATATTTTATACACACATCCGGCTATTTTTATGGTGGAATATTCTTTGACGATGGTACTAGTTGAAAGCGGAATTGAGCCTGACTGTGTTTTAGGGGCGAGTCTGGGTGAATTTGCCGCTGCAACAGTATCAGGAGTTACGTCGCCAGAGCAAGCATTAAGATGCATTATAAAACAGGCTGAATTAATTCGAAGTCATTGCCAAGCCGGGAGTATGGTTACAATTATGCATAACCCTGAACTATATAAGAATTCCCGGGAGATTCACTTCCATTCCGAATTAGCGGCAGTTAATTATTCTTCCCATTTCGTCATTTCCGGCAAAGGCGAGGATTTGTCGAACGTTGAATTGTATTTGAAGCATCATGACATTCCCTATTTTACCCTTCCCGTACAATATGGCTTTCACTCTTCAAACGTCGATCCGGCCGAAGGTGAATATGTCGGCTATTTATCCACCCTGGCATTTGGGATGCCGAGAATACCCATAATATCATGTTTATACGGGGGTCTTCAGTTAAGCGATATTGTGCCGAGGCATTTCTGGGACGTTGTCAGGAAACCAATTCGTTTTCAAGATGCGGTGCAAAAAATTTGTGATACGCAATTTAATTATATAGACTTAGGACCGTTTGGGACATTGGCGAGCTTTATAAAACACAACTTAGGCAAAGATTTTGCCCCAAGAGTCTTTGATGTTTTAACCCCTTTTGATCAGGAGATTAAAAAACTGGCAAGTCTTATGAAAGTATAAATTTACAAGGAGGTATAGAACAATGATTACATACGTCTTTCCGGGACAAGGATCCCAGGGTAAGGGAATGGGTGGACAATTATTTGATGAGTTTAAGGATTTGACGGCCAAGGCGGATAACATTCTCGGCTATTCAATCAAGCAGCTTTCGCTGGAAGATCCGAGGGGGAATCTGGGTAATACCCAATTTACGCAACCAGCTTTGTATATCGTTAATGCGTTTAGTTATCTTAAAAAGATTGCGACAACAGGTAAAAAGCCGAATTTTGTGGCGGGACACAGTTTAGGCGAATATAACGCCCTATTTGCGGCTGGCGCTTATGAATTTGAAGTCGGGCTAGAACTGGTTAAAAAACGGGGAGAATTAATGAGCCGGGCTACCGGCGGCGGGATGGTCGCCGTGATTGGTCTAAATCACGAACAAATAGCTGACGTGCTGGAAAAGAACAAATTACAAAACATAGCGATGGCTAACTATAACTCACCGACGCAAATAGTACTCTCAGGTCTGAAAACTGATATTGAAAAAGCGAAAGAAATCTTTGAAAAGGTTGAAGGGGTTATGATGGTTATCCCACTGAAAACAAGCGGGGCTTTCCATTCCCCCCATATGACGGAGGCCCAAAAAGAATTTGCCGTATTCCTGGAATCTTTCGCGTTTCATGAATTAGCGATTCCCGTAATTTCAAATGTCCATGCCAGACCATATGATGCATCAGCGATAAAACAAAATTTAATTGACCAAATAACAAATCCGGTTAAATGGACGGAAAGCATCAGATATTTAATGGGACGCGGGGAAATGGAATTCGAGGAAATCGGGCCGGGTAAGGTGTTGAGCGGGCTGATAAATCGTATAAAAAAGGAAGTGGGACCGTTGATAATAGAAGTTGACGAAAGGGTCAGCAGCTTGAATGGTAATTATCAAGGTGCTTACAAATGATACAAAAAGAACAATGCTCTTACATTTCACCTACAACACTGGGAAACTACCAGTTTAGAAAAGACTATAATCTTAAATATGCATATTTAACGGGGGGCATGTACCGGGGAGTTGCCTCTCCGGAAATAGTAGTAAAGATGGGGAAGTCAGGCATGATGGGCTTTTTCGGCACAGGGGGCTTGGAATTAAACCGGATCAGCGCCGGGGTTCAGTTCATCCAAAAGGAGCTTTCCGAAAAACAAGCTTACGGGTTAAATTTCCTGCATAATATGCAGGACCCAGCGCTGGAAGAAAAAACAATCGACCTTTTTTTAGAGCACAGAGTTAAGAATATAGAAGCGGCGGCTTTTCTAAATATCACGCCGGCTTTAGTAAAATATCGCGCCCACGGATTAGTCCGGAATCAGCAGGGCCAGGTTGTAGCTTCCAATAAAATCATCGCAAAAGTATCGCGCCCGGAGGTAGCAGAAGCATTTTTAACGCCGGCTCCACAGCAGGTCGTCGCCAAGCTGCTTGCGGAAAATAAAATTATCCGGGAACAGTCGGATTTACTAAAGGAAGTTCCAATGGCAGATTATTTATGCGTTGAGGCGGACTCCGGCGGCCATACCGACGGTGGCGTGGCGTACGTCTTGATACCGGCCATGATAAAATTGCGGGATGAAATGATGACCAAGCATCACTATCACAAGATAGTCGGGGTCGGTGCCGCCGGCGGAATAGGGACGCCGAGCGCGGCGGCAGCGGCCTTTATATTGGGCGCCGATTTTATCCTGACGGGTTCGATTAATCAGTGCACGGTGGAGGCTGGTACCAGTGACATGGTTAAAGATTTATTGCAGCAAATGAATGTCCAGGATACGGAATATGTGCCGGCCGGAGATATGTTTGAGCTTGGCGCCAAAGTTCAAGTGCTGAAAAAGGGCCTGTTTTTTCCGGCCAGGGCCAACAAGTTATATGATTTATACCGGCAATACAATTCATTAGACGAGATTGATGAGCAAACGAAGAATCAGATTCAGAACAAGTATTTTAAAAAGAATTTTGAAAATGTTTATGAAGAAGTTAAAGCTTTTTTTTCCGAGCAAGAAATTGAACGCGCAGAACGTAATCCCAAGCATAAGATGGCCTTGATTTTCAGATGGTATTTCGGCTATAGCAGCCGTCTTGCGTTAAGCGGAAGTGAGGAAGCTAAGGTAGACTGCCAAATTCATTGCGGTCCGGCGTTAGGTGCTTTTAATCAATGGGTAAAAGGAACCGAGCTGGAGAACTGGCGAAACCGTCATGTGGATCAAATCGGGGAACAGCTTATGAGGGAGACGGCTGAATTGCTTAATCTCCGGATAAACAGTCTGATTTGTGGATATCAATTAAAAATTTAGGAGGTAAAAATGGATAAAGAGGAAATTTTTGAACTTGTCACACGCCATAGTTGCGAGGTGATTCCGGAGTTGGCAGACCACGATTTTAAACCCGGTGACCGGCTGACAGATTTAGGAGCGAACTCGGTAGACCGCGCCGAGATCGTCATGATGACCCTGGAAGCGTTGTCTTTGCAAATCCCCCGGATAGAGCTGGCGGGCGCAAAAAATATTGGCGAATTAGTGGATATACTGCATGAAAAATTACAATCGGCCTGAGCTGGTTATTACCGGTATTGGCGTTACCACCGCCGTCGGCCAGGGTAAAACCGGCTTCACGTCGGCCCTTTTAGATGGTCGGCATGCATTTGCGGTAATGCAGCGTTCCGGGCGGCAAGAAAACGGGACATCATTTTTGGGGGCGGAAATTCCGTCGCTTTCCTTCCCCAAAGAATTTTCAAAGAGATTATTGCGGGCGACTTCCTTCGCGGGTCAGGCAGCATTGGTTACCCTTCACGAAGCTTGGGAAGAGGCAAAATTGGATTTAATCGCCCCCAGCCGTATTGGCCTGGTGGTTGGCGGATCTAATGTTCAGCAGCGGGATTTGGTGCAATACTTCGATTCTTATCGCGACCGGGCCGGTTTTATACCGCCGACTTATGGATTATCATTCATGGACAGCGACCTTTGCGGGTTTTGCACCGAGCATTTCGGCATTCGCGGATTGGCATGGACAGTGGGAGGAGCTTCGGCCAGCGGACAAGTGGCAATTATGCAAGCGGCCCAGGCGGTCCAATGCGGCCAGGTTGACGCTTGTATCGCCATGGGAGCTTTAATGGACCTTTCCTTCTGGGAATGTCAGGCCCTTAGGTCTTTAGGCGCCATGGGAACAGACCGGTATACAAGTGAGCCGGCAGCAGCGTGCCGCCCTTTTGATAAGTACCGGGACGGCTTTATTTTCGGGGAATGCTGTGGTGCGGTTGTTATCGAACGCGCCGAATCCGCCGTAAGCCACCAGGCGAAACCTTACGCCATCCTCTCCGGTTGGGCTATAGTAATGGACGGAAACCGTAATCCCAATCCTTCCGGCGAAGGAGAGGTCCTGGTGATCGAAAAGGCTTTGGCAGAGGCTCGGCTGGAGCCCCGTGACATTGACT
>JAEYSJ010000140.1 GCA_023434855.1 Bacillota bacterium
TTTGATTTTTAAATTCGTCTGTAAATTCCCTGCGTTTTCTTCTGGTCATAGTAAATCGCTCCATTCGTTAGTTGTTCTAAGTTTACTACCCCTTAAGAAAACTGTCCATTTCAGTGTAGCCTATCCATTTTAATAATATGTCTACTATCGCTGACTATTTTAGCTCTAGGAGTTTGTTGCAAAAGTCATTTTGGTGCAAGCCCGTCCACAATATATCTACATTTATCTGACGATAAACCCTATATTAAAGGCTGTTACAAAATACCCGTCTCTGTCGTTAGGCCTTTCAGTAGTGACCAGATATGCCCTTACTGTGCGGTTTCCCGGGCGCTTAACATCAGGGTATTTTATAACAGTTTAAAATAATATTAAGGAAAGTGTGTTTTTTGAAACACACTCTATTGTGGACATTTTGGATGATTCAAGGGTTTTGCAATAAACTCCTAGCTATTTTTTAAATATTATTAGGAGGCCCCTAAAAATGACTACATCAAACCGTTCGGGAACTTTAATAAAACAAACGGGAACCTATAGTGCCTTTATTCCTAATCCGCTCCCACCTGTCCCACCATTAGATATAGATAATGAAATACTGACTCTTCTATCAAAAGCAGATAGATGCTTAGGACGACTAGACGGAATCACTGAAATCCTACCCAACCCCGACCTATTCGTTGCCATGTATGTAAAAAAAGAAGCTCTTCTAAGTTCGCAAATTGAAGGAACTCAAGCTTCCTTTATTGATATATTAGATGTAGAAAGCCATGATGCGGAAAAGGTTAAACATCTCGAAGAGGTAGTTAACTATGTACAAGCAATGAACTATGGGCTGGAAAGACTAAAAGAACGTCCACTTTCATTGCGGCTATTCAGAGAAATTCACCAGTTGCTACTAAGCGGTGTACGCGGAAGCGAACGCTCTCCCGGAGAATTTCGAAAAACCCAAAATTGGATTGGGCCAGCTGGCTGTACTCTATCTACAGCAGCTTTCGTTCCTCCTCCCCCGCACGACATGATTAAAGCAATGGGAGATTTGGAACTGTTTTTCCATAATGATGATGACATGCCACCATTACTTAAAATTGGTTTAATACATGCACAATTTGAGACCATCCATCCTTTCTTAGACGGCAATGGACGCATGGGCCGCCTGCTAATAACATTTTGGCTTTGTCAACAGCAAATTTTAAGTAAACCGCTACTATATCTCAGTTACTATTTTAAGATCAACAAGATTGAGTACTATGACAGATTAATGGCTGTTAGATTAAAAGGAGATTGGGAAGGCTGGACAAAATTCTTCCTTAAAGGGCTCGCAGAGGTTTCAATGGAAGCAACAGAAACGGCAAAAAAAATCCTTAAATTAAAAGAAGACCATTCCAAATTAGTTAATGATAACCTTCGCAACCCAGCAAATGCTATTAAACTTCTTGAATCTCTCTTTGAAACTCCTATTGTCACCATTAACTCCGTTGCCAATATACTTGATGTAACATATCCTACGGCAAACACACTGGTAAATGAATTTTACAAATTAGGCATTTTATCTTTCGATACAAAAACACAAAGAAACAGGCGCTACATTTATTCGCATTATGTTGGTCTACTGCAAGCCGGGACTGAACTAACAATATAAAATGCTGCTGATGAAATAGACCGGATGTTTTCCAAACCACAAATTTGAAAATAATATGCTTGGTATAGCCTTCGGTGGAGTATGTTAGAAAATTGTTAGAAATCAACAAAAAAAGCCCCACGGGCAAAACCCGCGAAGGCTTGATTTCACTGGAGCCGGTAAAGGGATTCGAACCCGCGACCTGCTCATTACGAATGAGCTGCTCTACCAACTGAGCTATACCGGCAAAATACATTTATTATTGTAGCTCACTACTGCCGCAATGTCAACAATCCAGCATGGATACCTGATTTTACTATTCCGATTTACGCTGCGAGTTACGTTTTCGATTTTGGAAATACCGGCATCCGGATAATAGTCTTCCAGTTCTGGGGATTGCCGCGCCTGGTATCGCTAAGGTAAATCTCGTGATGTTTGCCGTTCATAGTATAGCCATTAGCCGCAAGGAAATTATGCAGTTTCTCTATTGTTGGTCCTTCCTCAGAAAAAGGACCAACATGTAGTAATTGGGCGACTGAGCCCTCATCAAAGCTTGCAAAACGCATAGTATTGATGCTCACCAGCTGTTTTTCCTGCAGTACTTTTTCTGCGGCTTCCTGATAGATTTCCTTAGTTACAACATCAGGCTGCATGATCATGATTGTCCATTGCCAGATATCTTTATGATCCACATTAAACTCAGCCATATTGTCGCACCACCATAATCCCTCCAGCGGCATGACACCATAGTCAATTTCCCGCGACTTTTTGATCATGAATTTTATAGTATAAGCTACGCTGAATAAGGCATTAATTGCTTCATGAAACTCGGCCGTGGTATTGGGATCGCCTTTGCCGTCGATCATCAGAAAGTTCATCCTGGGGATGGTGACAACAGCACATTGTTTGGCTGATGCTGAGTATATTTCTTTCCATTCTTTTTTGAAATCAATCTTATTCATGACAGTCCTTCCTCCCCGGCGTTTTTCTCAACAGGTATCTGAATTTCGGTTATATATTCATCCGGATTGTCTGTTGACCACTCACCTTCGAAGTACAGTTCCCGGTTTGGCCCTGCAACCCGGTAGCCATTTTCTTCAATCCATTTTGCAATTACATTATAGGCCAGGCCTACAGCTTCGTATTTTCCTTTATGTATTACACAGGCTGCCGTGTCCACTGCCGGTAGCTCTTTTATTTTTATCCGGTCCGTTTCCCTGATATCCCTGGCGATGCACTGCATAACTTCTATGTCGACATCGCTTTCTTTATAGCCGTTGTCATAATACGTGGCTATGCATGGGCCGGCTATTTTGGCATTTTGCCTGTTTAAATGGGTAATAAGTTCCTGCCATAAATAGTGCTGCTTGCTGTAATCCTCAATTATATCTCTTAGGGCGGCCATTTTTTGACTATCTGTCTGTTTTAGTATGACATCATAATTCAACATGAATGAATCATCCTCCTTAATCCTGCCTATGATTCTTTCCAGCTTTATCAGCCTGTCCTGCTCGCACTGAATGCTGTGCAGCACTTCTGCTTTCTTTTCATCCAGGAGTTTCAGCACAACATCTGTGCCGAGGTCGCTATCAATAATTTCAGCTATTTTATTTAGGGAAAAGCCCAGGTCCTTCAGCGCCAATATCCGGTTGAGCCTGGGAATTTGCCTGGCGGAGTAATATCGATAGCCTGACTGGTCGACAACCTTGATGGGTTTTAGCAGTCCTAGTTCGTCATAGTATCTTAGCGTTTTTACCGAGAGCTTGTTAAGCTTGGCAAAGTCTCCAATTTTAAACATGTTGTTCTCCTATGCGCGCAATTTTTACCATTAATTAATAATAAACCCTCCTGCAGCGGGAAAGTCAATAAAAAATTTTGAAATGGTATTGGAGGGCCGGGCCTGCGCAGGGTTATGAAGCGACAGGGTATGACACAGAGCTCATTGTTATCCGAAAATATTTATTATTTCCCGGAAATATGATAACACAAAAAAGAGTATGGAACAAAAATTCCACACCCCTTTGCTTTATCTTTTGTGTACTAGCCTGCCAGTCCGGCTGGCAAATCCATTAAGGAAAAGGCTTCCTTGCCATTGCCGAACAAATCGCCCACGATGCTGATATCAAGTTTGCGGTTGTCGGTCATGTCGCGCATAATCTGTTCCACTTTTTCATAAGGCAGCGCCGAACGGTATGGCCTGGCTTCCGTCAGGGCGGCAAAGACATCGGCGACTGCTATGATCCGCGAGCCCAGCCTGAGGGTTGATTCGTTGATGCGGAAGGGATAGCCGGAGCCGTCCAATGTTTCGTGATGGGACGCTGCCCATTCGGCGATAAGTTCAAAGCCGTCAATCTGCTCCAGGATACGGTAGGTATAGTAGGGATGCTGCTTGACAATGGCAAATTCCTGCTCGGTTAATTTGCCCGGTTTTTCCAGGATGTCGTTAGGTATCGCCAGTTTTCCCAGATCATGCAGCAATCCGGCTATGCGGATCGCTTTGATCTCTTCCGCGCTATAGCCTTTTATATGGGCCAGAAAAGCGGAAATGGCGGAAACACCGCGGGAATGAGTAGCGGTATAAGTGCTTGTCCGGTCAGTGATGGTTGCAAAGATCTCGGCAATATTAAGAACATCGTCGATGGAGAAGCGCATCCAGCTGAAAGCGTTAATATTGCTGAAGAAGTGTTGATAATAATGGGGGTTGGCCAGGTCAAGCCAGAAACTTTCCTGCCTGGCTGCTTCATGGAGCGCTTTTACCAGATCAGGGTCAAAACATGTGCCGCTCAGTTTGCGGACAGCGGCTAAAATATTCGGCTGCTGCTCAAATATAAATGTATTGTCTTTGATAAGGATTTCGATCCTGTCCGCCAAGTTTATAATGCGGCTGATCAGGGGAATATCTTTGCCGGCCAGCTGCGAAGGACTGGAACCGTCCCAGTAATCGTGATGATGGCGGATAGGCAGCGCCAGTATACCCAACTGGGGTGAGTCTTTCAACAGCTCATAGCCGGCCTCAGCATGGTTATATGAATCTTTGCCGATTTCCAGCTGGGCCAGTTTTATTTTTTCTTCCCAGCGGGCAGCCGCCCCCAGGTCATGCAAAAGAGCGGCATACACCAGCGTCTGCCGCTTACTATCATCAAGACCAATATACTCCGCAATATTATTGCCAATCAGCGCTGTCCGCCAGTGATGGCGGGAGATTCCGCCGTTTGACAATTCCAATGCTATCGATAGTGCCCGTAGAATATTAAGCGGGTGAATATTAAAAATCACATCTATGTCCCCCTGTCGCGTTCACGCTATCTTCTAATCATATATGTTTCAATAATCCGGCGCCTGTATAATTCAATTATTTTAATTATATATTAAAAACAATATTTTGGTCAATTAGCTAAAAATCGACAGGTAAATTACCAAAGTATTCTGCAAATTAGCAGGTTATCGCTAAATAAAAGATTGCTTCGTCGTACCTTCTCGCGATGACATTTTAGAAAAGGCTTCCTGACCTCAGAATATTACCCTGCATCCACAGAAATGCCAGATAGTAATCCCAATTTGATTGCGCGAATGTATCTGTGCCCTCTGTGTCCTCTGCGGTTCAAAAACATTAGCCCAAAAACAACCTATTGCCCAAAAAATTTATTCTATCTGATACTATTAAAAATCTCCCCATTCAAACTGGGGAGATTTTCATTATTGATTATGCCTGTTTGCCGCACTCCGGCCAGTTCTGGACTTTGCGAGGAAACCGGTGGCCGACCAGGTATCGACAGGTATGAAGCAGGTGGCGGCAAGGACGAATAATATGGCAATCCTGGCCGACAACACGGCGACGGCGGTAAAATTCTGGTGCAGCTTATCGGCGAATTCTTTGGAAACGCCGACATAGAACATGCCGATGACTTGACCGTCGGTATTTTTCAGCGGCGCGTAGCAGGTCTGGTATTTCACACCGACAACCTCTGCTTCCCCGGTGTACATTTTCCCGTCAGTCCGCACTATTTCCGCAACATAGTCGGCTGCCTTGGTACCGACGGCCCGCTTACCGTCGCGGATAACATTGGTGGCAACCCTCGTGTCATCCAGAAATACGGTTACGGTATCGTTGGTCAGGTTGCCAATTTTGTCTACTATTTCCACATTTTCATTTACTTTGGTCGTCCCCTTGTATAATTCCCCGTCTTTGACCTGCCAGGGGCCGGGAGACATATAATCAATGATTTCCAGGGCGGTAGCCAGGTCGGATTTGGCTTTTTCCGTAACCGCGCCGGAAATCTGATTTTTCATATTATCAATAACAACAACACTTATTACCAGCCAGAACAATAGCATAACGCCAACAAACGCAACCGTTACTTTTGTCCTGTATCCCATGTTTATCATGGCACTACCTCCCTTGCTTATAACATCTCAGTACCGGATATCGGCATTTCGGTAGAATTTTTTCGCTTTTCAGAATAATTTTGTAGATGAGAATTGTGGTCCCGCCTTATAATGAAATTGCGATCGCATACTGGAAAAATACAGAGGTTAGCCTCCCATATACTTTATCAAAAAGGAGGAATGACGATGAATTTTTGTACTCCTAAAGAAATTGTCGCCAACAGTTTGCAAACCTGGGTCGGCAAAAGCCGGTTATCGCTCTTCAATACACTGGCATTAGGCATATTGGCAGGCGCTTACATTGCTTTTGGCGCCGAGGGTTCAACAATGGCCGTCCATGATCTTCCCGGAGTCGGTTTGGGAAGAGTGCTGGCAGGAATCCTCTTTGCCACAGGGCTGATGCTTGTTATCGTCTGCGGCGCTGAATTGTTCACAGGCAATGTGCTTATCTGGGTAGGGGTACTGGAAAGAAAAATTCCGGTTGAAGCAATGCTGCGAAACTGGTCTTTAGTATATGTCGCCAATTTTATCGGTTCATTGCTGATTGTCTATTTAATGTACGCATCAGGACTATGGTCTTTTAATAATAGCTTATATGGAGCAGCTGCACTGAAAATTGCCGTAAGCAAAGTAAACCTGAGTTTTACCGAGGCTTTCGTCCGGGGAATTCTCTGCAACTGGCTGGTGTGCCTGGCTGTTTGGATGACCTTTGCATCCAAAGATATTACTGGAAAAATATTCGGCATATTTTTCCCGATAATGTTGTTCGTGACAAGCAACTTTGAGCACTGTATCGCCAACATGTACTATTTACCCGCCGGTCTGATGGCTAAAACCCTGCCGGCAGTTGTTGAAGCAAGCAAACTCGGTGCAAAAGTAGACACCTTAACAATACAGAGCATCCTGGCCAATAATTTACTGCCGGTAACATTAGGCAACATTGTCGGCGGTCTCGTCTTCGTCGGAACTTATTACTGGTTCTGCTATCTTCGCAGCACCCAATGTGCGGCAACAGGCACCACGGAGGACTTAGCACCCGCCCTGGCACCCATAATGGAAAAAAATTAACTTATAAATTCTCTCCTAATATTATAAATTCTTTCCTAACCAAGCTGAGATTCTCAGCTTGGATTTTTTTATATTTTATTTGAGACCCATTGCCGCCTTCAGTTGCTTGACCTTGTTGCGGCTTACCGGTATTTCATGCTTCTGGGCATCATTCATCCGCAGTAAATAGGAACCGTGGAACCATGGTATTATCTCCAGAACCTCGTCAAGGTTGATGATATATTGGCGGTGAACCCGCAGGAAGTTCCCGTCGGCAAGGACTTGTTCAAATTCCTGCATGGTCATCAGTGAGGAAAACTCTTCTGTTTTCGTGCAGACAAAAACATCCTTTTCCTTGACAAAAACGAAGACAATCTCCCGTTTATCCAAGGGGACTATCTTGCCGTTAAATAATACACATACCTTATTGACAGGCGCGCTTTTTACAGGTGTGCTTTCAACTGCCAGGCTGCGGATTTTATGCAGCGCTTTGGCTATTTTTTCTTCCGTTACCGGCTTAGTCACATAACCAATGGCCGGAGTTTCAAAGGCCTCGATGGCATGCTCCTGAAAAGCAGTGATAAAAATTATATAAGGCGGGCGCCTGAGAACATTCAATTTCTGGGCAAGTTCCAGCCCCGACATACCCGGCATCTTGATATCGAGAAATACTACATCAGGCTTTTCCTCAAGAATATAGGAAAGGGCGTCAACGCAATTGGTAAATTTGGCCGCAACATTAAAATCAATATGCCTTCCCAGCAAATATTCAATTTCATCGCAAATCGGCTGTTCATCGTCAACAATAACTGCCGTAGTTTTCATATTAATCACTGTCCGTTTCGTTTTCTGCTGGTTTTTCCAGAGGGATACGGATATGGAACTGGGTCCCCTCGCCCAGACTGCTGGCAATGTTCAGACCATATTCCTGACCGTAAATGCTTAATAAACGGCTGTTTACATTCTTGAGACCAATTCTCTTGGAATGGAGTGACCAGATATTGTTCAGCTTTTCCGCAGGGATACCGACACCGTTGTCGGAAATAACAATTTTTAATTCATCCTGTTCTACAACAACATCAATTGACAGCACACAATCATCCAGTTTGGGAAAAAGTCCGTGCTGGATAGCATTCTCCACCAGGGGCTGGATGATTAAAACAGGCACAGGCAAAGCTAAAGCACGGTTGTCGATATTCATCCGGATATCCAGCCGGGCGCCGAAGCGGGATTTGGCAATCTCAATATAGGCCCTTATCCCTTCAAGCTCTTCGCTGAGGGAGACAAAATCATCCTGGTTGGCAAAACTGCGCTGCATGATTGTTGCCAGGCTGCCGAGGAGATTTCTGGCTTTATCGGGATCTGTACGGCAAAATGACATGATTATGCTGATGGTATTAAAGAGAAAATGGGGATTGATCTGTGCTCTCAGGGCAATCAGTTCGGCCTTCTCGCGCATCTTTCGCTGCCAGTCGGTGTCGGCAAGTTCAATCTGTACCGATAATAAATGGGCGATACCGTCGGCAATGCGGGTATCCAGCTCGGAAATTTTCCTACTGCCTATTCTGGCCAATTTTACCGTACCGATAACCGCCCCGCTGGTAATCAGCGGCGCAATTACCTCAGAGCTTAGGTTCTCCCCTGAATAATCCTGATCTTCAGGAATGTTGACAAAAATGGCAGCCTCGCTGATTACCTTCCTGACAGCCTGATCGGTAATTATTTCACCTGGCCGGTGATCTTCCACATCTTTGCCGGCACCAACAGAAACAATCGTCTGTTCGGCATTGGTAATGGAAACGGCATCCACCTTGGCAAGATCATGAATGATTTGGGCCGTCACCTGAGCGGACTCCGGTGTTAAGCCCTGGCGCAGATACGGCAAAGTACGGCTGGCAATCTCCAGGGACAGTTGGGCGGCTTTGGCGCCATACACATCCTGTTCCAGTTCAATGAGCCGGATGATAAACAGGAAAATAGACACATTGGCCACCGTCAGCACTGCCGTCGGAATGACGATATAATACTCCAGATTCCCGGCACCGCCAAAAACCGGCGATAGCAGCAGCACCAGACCATTTTGCGCTATTTCAGCAGCGGCGGCAATGCCGGCCCCCATATACCAGGTGACCTGATAGATACTCTTGTGCTTCCTGATCAGTCCGGCGAAAAAGCCGGCCAGTATCGAGACAATTGCATAGGGGACGACGGCAGTCCCACCCATCACTGCCAGGTGAATACTGCTGATTATCCCCACACCGGTGCCTACAAACGGCCCGCCGAGAATTCCCCCCAGCAGGATGCTTGTCAGCCTGGTTGTCGCCAGGGGTTCTTCCAACGGCAGAGCATTATATGTGCCAATAATTGATAAGAAGGAAAACAATACGATCAAAGTAAACCGGCTCAGCGGGTGTTCCGGTTTCCGGGCGCAATTCATTACATACCCGCTTCGTCCGGTCAGATAGGCTACCATCGTAATGAACGTCAAATCACTTAACAATTCCAAAACTATTTTAATATTCATGGACTGCTCCCATTGATTTCGTCTTTGTCCGGCATTTTTAGCCGAAAGGTCCACTTTCCGAAAATTATTTCACTTCTACGTTAATAC
>JAEYSJ010000153.1 GCA_023434855.1 Bacillota bacterium
CCGCAACATTTGCGGGAATTTGTACTCGACCCGGAAAATGCAGAGTTAATAGAATTCTGCTACCTGGAAAAATGACGAAAAGAACTGGAAGCGAAAATGGAAAAAAAGGATTAACGAATCAAAAACGGTTCGCACAGAACCTCGGATTACCAATTATTATAATTTCTCGTCGAAAGCCAAAAAAACCTTACCCGTTCAAGGATAAGGTTTTAGATCTTTATTAAATTACTTAATCTCCCCCAACCTTCATCGCAATTTGAAGGATAAATTTGATGCCATCAGAAAAACCCCGCTTATAATACAGGCCATTGCTTACAACCATCCGCCATCATTAAATCAGAACATTGTATTAAAGTTTGATGAGCACTTTTTAGGCAATTCTTCTTTGACCATACTTGCACACTCTTGTATTCCGGCTATGATTTTATATCCGTTTGAAAATCACACTAGTTGCACTAAACTTATGCCCAAATCGCCGCTGAACTGAATGCCCAAGAAGAATTAGCGGCAATTAAGGAGGACCCTATCCCCTGTCTTTTATTTGCTCATTGTCAGAAAAGAATTACTTCAAATATCTATCGAGGAAATCCAGTACTTTTTTGATATTTTCTGGAGTATTAAATGCCTCATCCAAATGGTCAGCTCCATCGATGATTTCAAAAGTAACCTTGTTTTTACCCAATACATTTTCCAGCTTAGCCGCAAAATCAATCGACTGTTGAACCGGTATTATTTTGTCCGTATTACCATGTTGAATAAAAAACGGCGGATTATCTGACCTTATGTAGGTTTCAGGATTTGCTGCTAAATATAACTCATGAGCCTCATTTATTGGTTTACCTATCAACTTATTCCCTACTCTTTCGAGTCGCTGTATATCCCCAATGGTCAGAAAATTAATCGGACCATACCAATCAACCACTGCGCTTACATTGCTTGATTGATCTGAATTTCCCAGACTTAAATCCTCTAACTCCTTTACATTTCCTGAGGTTCCTACTAATGCCGCAAGGTTCCCTCCCGCTGAATCTCCCCATACCGCAATCTTTTTCGGGTTTAGCGCATATTGCTCAGCGTTTGCCCGAATCCATCGGATAGCAGCTTTTACATCGTTAATTTGACTGGGAAACTTAGCTTCTCCGCTTAGTCTGTAATTTATGGAAACAACGGCGTAACCTTGCTTAAGCGCCTCCATTATCGGGACAATTTGGAAATCGCGTTTATCGCCCCTAATGAAGGAGCCTCCATGAATAGCTACAACAACTGGAAAGGCCCCTTCTCCTTCATTAGGTAAATAAATGTCCAGTTTTTCGGCATCCGATAGAGTCGCATACGGAATGTCTAGCCATTTACGCTGCACACTTGTAGCATTTACACCCTCCCTATTATTAAATGCATGGTTCAAAAACTCTTCTGCCTGTTGATCTTTAGTAGATAACGGCAAGGATTGAGCGTTGCCAATACCACCGTCAGATATTAATAGACTTATGCAAATAAAGAGAATTAGCACCAACTCAAACCTGTATTCTTTAATCTTGATTAAATTAAACATTTACTGTCTCCTCCTGTCTCCTTGAAAAATATAATAAAGCTACTTTACCAAAACCCGATTAACCCATTATCTTCTTTTAATACCATTGCCGCCTTGCAAGATTTATTACAACCAAAAGTTAACAGTCAGCTACAACACTCTGTTGCTTGGCGTTCATACCAAGGCCGAATAACCCTGCTAAAAGGGGCAGCCAGATCAATAAATCAATGGCAAAAATGATACCCTGATATTCTGCTAACATTCCCACTAAGCCAACCCCAAGGCCACCAACTCCAATACCGAATCCCAACATAAGACCTGATGCCATAGCAGCGTTTTTACTGATAGTTTCTTGTGCAACCACTACTGTTACGGAAAAGGATGCTAGAAGTGCTGCACCAGCTAAAGCTAACAATACATAACTTAAGAAACCATTAGTGTTAAGGAAGAAGTAAAACATTGGACTAGATACAACCAACGAACCTACAATTACCGCTTTCCTCCCGATTCGGTCAGACAGATATCCGCCTAAAATTCCACCCATGGCTCCGGAAAATAGCATTACAAATAGCAGACGGCTGCCGGCCAGAAGCGAAATATTAGTTGTCTGTAGATATAACGGCAAAAAAGCGATCAGACCAAAGTACGCTAGAGAACGAAAGGCTACTACTAACACTAAATTAGTAAGTTCGATCCACTTCGAACGTAGGATAGGCATCAGAGGCGGGGGAGCTACTTTCACTTTTGATGAAATCCTAGGTGCAGAAAACCATAGCAATATGGCAACAAGTACTCCTGGTAAGATAAATAGAGGGGTCATTTCTAACCCGTATGCTTGGATAAATGGCACAACCATCAGGGGAGTAAGTGCCCAGCCAACATTTCCTGCGGCAGTAAAGCAAGCTTGGAAGAACCCTTTTCTGTTACCGCTTACGGCACTAACCATAGATGATGCTTGTGGATGAAATGCCGCCGTTCCCAAACCTGAGAGACCTGCAACAATTACTAGCAGAGGATAGTTTTTAAGTAGTCCAACTAAACTAATTAACAATGCCATCCAGATCGTTCCCACATATACCATCCATCGCTGATTTTTTTGATCGACAAAATAGCCGAAAACTGGCTGTAGTAATGATGATGTTATAGTAAACGCGGAGATTAAAAAAGCACCCTTACTCACTCCAAGACCCGCCATTGCCAAAAACGGCAGCAAGGTCTGAATGTAATTCATATACCAGTCATTAAGTAAATGGGCGAGAGAAAGAGAAATAATTTTTCCTTTCTTTGGTGATGACATATTCATCATTACCTCCTTGTTTAATACATCAGTTTATTGATAAATTTTTATAAGAATTAAGAAAGAACTCTAAATTTTTCATTCGCTTTTCAATATCATCTTTAAATTCTGCCAGTCTCTTCAGACCATTATCGGTTATTTTATACCACTTCTTGGCCGGGCCTGAACTGTCTGTTTCCCAATAAGACGATACTGAACCTTCTTCTTCTAGCTCCTGAAGCGAACGATAAATCACGGCACTATCTGTGTGGTAATAAGGCAACTCCCTGTGCAAGGTATTTAAAAGAGCAGCACCGTATAAATCTTCCACAGCTAAAAAAAGCAGAATAAATGCTGGGGTATGTCGATAAGCTTGTTTCTTTTTTGATTTTTCAACCATATTATCATCTCCATGATATTAATTACATATATATGTTTATAATATATATATGATTATTACACTATCATACTAGCAGTAATTGCCAAAATAGTCAAGTGAAAATCCCAAGAAATTTATAATTAGATAATCGCCATTAAATAAAGGAACCAGCACCTCCAATTATGGAATGCTGGTTTCCAAATTAATCTTACCTAAAATCATTCTATATAATTCAAATAGATAACATGGTATTTCGCCAAAAATATTAAAGTTCAATATACAACAATTATTCAGAATTTTTCTTTTGAGTAAGCTTTTTATATTAATTGCGCCTGGAAAACCAATTCTCGAAAAATAACAGGATAAGGTTGTTAATAGTTATGATCCCTATATATACTTAATCTCCCCCAACCTTCATCGCAATTTGAAGGATAAATTTGATGCCATCAGAAAAACCCCGCTTATAATACAGGCCATTGCTTACAATCGTTCGATCCGTTATCGAATCAGAATACTGCATGAAAATTCTATGTGCACTTTCCGGTAATTCAGCTTTGACCATGTTTGCAAGCACTTGTATTTTACTTGTAAATTCCTGGTACTCAACGTTATCTAGTTCAATGCCCTCACCCACTATCACCGAGTAGTTGCTTAACACGAACTCATCGAATAATTTTAGCATTACACTTGTTCCTTTCTATCGGTTTACATTTGCCCTGCCACCTGATAGAATAGAATTGCGGCAGGGTTCTTTCGTGTTCTCGCGTCGCTGGCCGGTGTTACTGTTACAGCAGTACCCGGCTGTTTATTTTTAGCCCTCCTTTGAATTTTGCTTTAAATACTGATCCCATTCTTCGTCAGCAATTCTCCACTGTCGTCCGATCTTAATCCCCTTAATTTCGCTATTGCGTAACAGTTTACGAATAACATTCTCGTTGACACGGTATTCTAGAGCTAACTCTTCAGGAGTCAACCATTTTGGCACTTTGCACCTCCTTAATATTTTGTGTCCTAATGTTAGATCTACGCTCTTTATATGTCAAATCTTATTTTTCATTCTTTGTCTATTTATATTTAGATTACTTTTAGATATATCAGCAAAACCACTATAGTAATTTGCAGTTATTAGGAAGGATTTTGCACTAACAAGAGTATAATTTGAGAATTCCATACGTCTATGCTGGATATTGGGGAAGAAGTAAAATTTTGAGCAAACTTCCTGTACCTTTAGTTGTTATAAACGCAAAAAAATGCCATTCTAAGTAGAATGGCATTTTTTTGCAGACATGCTTAGTGGCAAGCAATTAAGATAACTTGTTTGCCTTGTTTGCTAGCAAATTCCTGTTCAAAGTTTTTTATCATTTGAACCTCGTCCGAAGAAAGTTGTGCTAGATTCATATTGTGTACATCACTCATGCCGCATTAACTCCTTTCCAATTAAAGTTAAGTATAGCATACCCGTCATTATCATTTATACTCTTACTAATTCTTTAATGAATAGGAACCAGCCACCTGTTACTCACGTACTTTACCCATCTTCCAAACGCCGATGCCTAAAAGTAAGCTAGTATACACCAGCATAACTGCCACTGACCATACAGGCACAGTTCCACCTGAACCGATAGCGCGCAGTGCATAACTGGAATGGGTCAACGGTAGTAGTTCAACTATATTTCGCATAAATACCGGTAAACGGTCTGGGGTAAAAAAAGTGGCACATAGAAAAGACATTGGAGTAAGTACGTATGTGTTAAAGTTAGCCATTTCTTCGTGAGAGTTCATGATCATAGCCGCCACTAGCCCGAGAGTAGAAAAAACAATGCAATTTAGTCCCAATACCAGCAAGAACCATGCATTTACCGTAAAATTAGCACCAAATAAATAAGCCAAAAGAATAATGACCATTGATGAAATTAACCCTCGTAAAACTCCTGATAAAACCTTACCAATAACGATAGCGACTGTGCTTATTGGTGCAATAAGATATTCCTCAAGAGTTTTATGATATAAACGGCTCATATTTAAAGGACTGCCAACAGCATTAAAACTGATCGTCATGGAATTCAAAGCTATAATGCCAGGTACAATGAAATCCATGTAATTGCCTTGATTAACTTGAATGCCCCGGCCCACCCCCCAGCCAAAAGCAACTAAGTACAACACAGGTGAAATCATCCTTGACAGAATGTAACGCCCCATACGCCTTTTTAATACAACCCAATCACGCCAAAATACCGTCCAAATGTCATAAAGCATTTATCCCGCCACCCTTCTGCCCGTAAGTTCGACAAATACATCTTCCAGGTTGGAGCGTCGAATAGTAGCCGTTGTCGCAAGTGTACCGGCAAACAGGGCTGCTTCATTTCTATTAACGAAGAACCGGGCTTTCATGCCATCCTCTTCAACCCACTCTACTACATACTCGCCAAGTCGCTGACATAGGACTGCCGGATTATTCATGGCAATCAATTTTCCCTTTTCCATAATAGCTACACGCCCGCACAGGCTTTCAGCCTCTTCAATGTAATGTGTTGTTAACAGCACCGTAATCCCTTCGCTGTTCATATGGCGGATTAAGTCCCATAAACGGCGGCGGACTTGCGGGTCCAGGCCAACAGTAGGTTCATCAAGAAATAACACCTGCGGATGATGAAAGAGCGCTCTGGCAATCATCAGCCTTCGTTTCATGCCGCCGGAAAAAGTTTGCACCATATCATTGCCACGTTCATGAAGTTCAACATATTCTAGCAATTCGGCTATGCGTTTTTTTCGTTCCTCTGCCGGAATATGATGCAACCGTCCATGCAGTTCCAGGTTTTCTTTTGCCGTTAATTCAATATCCAAATTAAAATGCTGGGGTACGACACCGATAACCGCTTTGATCTGCTGATCATCTTCAAGTAGCCGCCAGCCATTTATAGTTACGTTACCAGCAGTAGGCCTGGTAAGCATGGTTAAGATACGAATGGTTGTTGTCTTCCCTGCCCCATTAGGCCCTAACAAACCAAAGGTTTCGCCCTTATTAACACTCAGCGTCAGATTATCAACAACAGTCCGGTCCCCAAATTTTTTTATTAAGCCTTCTATCTCAATCATACTCATGCCCTCTATTTCTCATTAAATGGTCTTTCAATCCTCATACGTCTATTTTTGAGAAGTTGCTAATCCTTGAAAAACATAAACGGGGCGCTGGTCACTATCGAACAAAATGCGACCCTCGACCTTAAAAACTTCACGCAACATGTCAGTAGTGATAACTTCGTTAGGATGGCCCAGTGCATATATTTTACCTTCACTCAGCACAGCAATACAATCTGAGTATTTAGCGGCATAATTCATATCATGAAGCACCATAATTATAGTGATGCCTTGTTCTCTATTTAACTGAGTTATTAAATCTAATATCTCAAATTGATGGCATATATCAAGATAAGTAGTCGGCTCATCCAAAAGCAAAATGCGGGGTTGCTGTGCTAAGGCCATGGCAATCCAAACCCGCTGCTGTTCGCCGCCTGACATGGTATTTACCAGCCTTGTGGCTAATTTTGCTAATCCGGTCTGCTCCAAAGCCCATTCCACAATATCTTTGTCTTCTTCCTTGCCTTTCCACCAATGCTGATAAGGAAACCGGCCGTACTCGACTAAATCGCGTACTGTCAAATCTCCCGGAGCGCGTGACGATTGATGTAAGATAGCCATTTGGCAGGCAAGCTTTTTCGCCGCAATGCTTTGGATATCTTTTCCATCTAATAAAACCGAACCATTTTCCGGCTTTAGGTTTCGCGACAGCGCTTTCAACAAAGTACTTTTCCCTGAACCGTTTGGTCCTACGATAGACAGGATTTTGCCTTGCTCAACAGCTAAACATAAATTATTGATTATTCTCTTTTCACCAAAATGCACAAATAGTCCATCTGCTAACAATATTGCCATTTAGGATTCCCTCCTTAACAGATAGAGGAAAAACGGCGCCCCAAAAAATGCCATGATGATACCAACAGGTAGCTCAACCGGTGAAAATAATGTTTGTGCTAATGTATCACTAAGTGTTACCACACCCATGCCCAACAGAGCCGAAGCCGGTAGTAAGAAACGATAATCCGACCCAATCAATAGCCGTGCCCCGTGTGGCACTATGAGACCGACAAAACCTAATAATCCCGCTACACTAACAGCGCTGGCAGCAAGTAAAGCAGCTACCGCTGTCATTGTAATTCTCGTTAGCTCCACTTTCAATCCCAATCCTCTGGCGACTTCATCACCCAAGCTTAGTACATTCAGATGCTTAGCGCCCCAATAGGCAAATAAACTGCCACAAATAGCATAAGGCAGGATAATATATAAATGAGGCCAGCTTCGCGCCGCTAACCCGCCAACCATCCACATCAACGCCCCATGTACGCGGTCACTGTAAAATACCAGAAGGGCCGAGATACCCGACCCTAGAAACGCCGAAACAGCCACCCCGGCTAACACGATTCTGATAGGACGTATACCACCTTTCCAAGCTAGAATGTAGATTAGGCAGGCTGCGCCCATGGCCCCTGTAAACGCCACCGGGGTTAATAAATAATCCATTTTAGGCAATAGCACCAATACAATAATACCGGCAAGGCCGGCTCCTGAGGAAATCCCAATAATATGAGGATCGGCCAAAGGATTTTTCATGACAGCTTGCAAAATGGCTCCTGATAAGGCCAAATTCATCCCTACCAACGCCCCGACTAAAGTGCGCGGCAATCGGATGTTCCAAATAATCTGGCCCTTTACATCTGCGCCTTTGTTAATAACAGCCTGAACAATATCATGAATTGGTATGTTAACCGCGCCTTTAACAAGGCCAACTATAAGTCCACTTAACGCAAAAAGGGCAAACACAACCAAAATAAAACTACGCCAAATGGCCCTTTCACTATTAAAGGAATTACTAAATGCTTTTATTAACTTGCTGATCGTCATTTAGCATAGACCTCGGGATAAACGAGTTTGGCCATATACTCCGCTGTATCAGCTATTCTAAGGCCAGGATTTAGCAAAAATAAGTCAGATGGTAAAAAAATAACTTTTTTATTTTGTACTGCTCGCAAGGTAGACCATGCCGGATTCGCTTCTACATCCTCACGCATTGTTTTTTCTATTTCCGCTTCTTTTCCCATGGTCACTACAAACAAAATATCCGGATCACTCTCAGCTAATTTTTCCAGACTATATGGTGTTGTATCCGCCCCATTGTCTATCGGTTTATTACCGGCGGCAACATTCTGCAAATGTAAAAGCTTGGCTGTATTACCGGCAATACTATTTTCGAGTTCCAGTGAAACTCCTTTAGCAGTTGCGTGTAAAATAGCAATTTTTGTAGTTTGGTTAGGAAGTTTATCGGTAATGAGCTTCAATTTGGCATTAATATTTTGCGTTATTGCCTGGGCCTTTTCCTGTGTGCCAACAATATTACCAAATAAGGTAATTTTATCGAAAACGTCATCATAAGTTTTATATTTAAGAACAATCACCGGGATATTATTACTTTCCAGTAACGGAACAAGTTTATCATGCATTCCTTGCATGGCAATAACTAAATCCGGCTGTAACGATACTACTTTTTCAATATTAATATTATATACAAGTCCTACTTCAGGAACGTCCTGCGCTTGTTGCAGGGAAGCGGTAAGCTTTGCGTTCGAATTAGGACGACCGACAGCCTTTCCGTCAACCGCATAAAGGAGTTCAAGGAAAGACGGTGACAAAACTACAATTTTTTCTGGCTTGTGCTGTAAAACGATGTTTCGCCCGGCGTCATCCTTTATGGTTAAATAACTCTTTTGCGTTTCGTTTTCCGTTGCAGCCTGTTTGGATTGTAGTCCACACCCTGTTAGCAGCGAAGCCGCCATTATTAAAATTGATACCGTTTTAAAAGCCAGATTAGCTTTCAAACTTAACACCTCTTTTTTTATTACTGCTGTTATAGAATCGTCTCTATGCTTCGCGGCGGGCAAGTATTGTCGATAAGTAATTTATCTTTTCGCCGCCAAGATCGGATAAATTACGAACCACTTGTTCATCTTCCAAGCCACAGCGGCTGATCATAACGGCATCCTTAGCCAGCCCGTGTTTTTTGAGCTTTTCTATCACTTGACTGCAGTTTTTATATACTTTCATTAACACCACATTATCTGCCTTCTCCAATGCTTCATCCAGTTTATCCTCAGCAATAGTGGCCGGAATCACGCTTAACACATTATTGCCTTCTACCAACGGATACCCTAGCTTGCTGCCGATTGCACAAAAAGCAGTAACTCCGGGAACGGTTTCAATTGGATAGCCGCAGTTTTCCAACAGGCGGAAGACATAGATGTATGTACTGTAGAACATGGGATCTCCGAGTGTTAAAAACACCACCTTCTTTCCAGCTGATAATAATTCAACAATAACATTTTTATTGTTTTCCCAGGCATCGGAAAGGGCGTCATTATTAAAAACCATGGGAAATACCAGTTTTACGATTTGCACACGTTCTTTCAAAAAAGGTTTGGCAATTGTTAAAGCCGTACTGTCTTCCTTCTTTTCCGTTTTGGGAGCAATAATTACATCAGCTTCTCCAATTACCTTAATCGCTTTCATTGTCAAAAGCTCGGGATCTCCGGGGCCAACACCTACACCGTAAAATATGCCGCTCATTTTATTACCTCCATTTATTAAATCCAAATTCTTATTAGAAAAATCAGCTTACGCTGAGCCATTATCAACACCATTTAAAATATCGGACTCGCAAAAACTATAACTTCCGGTAAAACAGCAAAAATAAAATCCTGGAGACCGGGATTTTATCTAATTCAATGGCTCCCACTTGCAGCGAGAGAGTTTCATCTTTACACTGCAGCAGGGGATAATCCCCCACTGCAGCCAAAAAGGTCCAGCTTTAGCTGATTATTATTACTTTTCGATTAGAATGTGTATACCAACTGAGCAGTAAAGTTATTATAATTCGTATTTTGATTATCATTACTCTTCAAGTTATCATATTGAAGTGTCAGAATACCGTTTTTGAATACGGCATATTCAAAACCATATTCAAATCCTTTTTTATTGGCAAGTAAGTCCCCAGCCTGATCAGCGCCGTCAAGAGTCGTGTTATTGGTAAATCCTTGATCAGCCTTTCGATAACCTACCCACAATCCATAGCTTTGTGGTTTATCGCCATCGGCACCTAAATATTTAGCTTTTGCCATCCATGCTTTGGGGGCAGTGCCATTAGGCAGTTTGACAGCATCAGCATTGTTTTTACCATATTCAAAAGTAAGTCCGATATTTTGAATACCATTATAACCAAATCCGGCAGTCCAGGTTTTTAATGGCGTACCTGTATCTTCTTTGCTCTTTGCATAAACAAGTGTCAAATCGAAGTCTTTATTAAGCGTCCAATCAGCATTAGCCGCTAAAACGTTAGTACCTGCTAATGAATTTCCTATACCACCGCATTTAAAAGCAGCGCCTGTAAATTTAAGTTGATCGCCGACTGTGAAACTAAAACCATCTTGCACTGAATCCTGACCATCTCCGTCGTAAAGTAGACCTTTACCCAGGAAAATCGGCTGACGGCCAAGAGCGAAAGAACCGTTGCCGAAAGCTTTGCCAGTCAAATAGGCCAGGTTTAATTGGCTGGGAGCACTAGCGCCGTTACCGCTAGCAAATGATTCCGCCTGGTAACGGCCCACAAAGGCCAGATCATCGCCCAAATCAGCGCTCATACCAAGACGCAGACGAGTCTTTTCAGCAGGGTTTTGGGTTGGATCTCCGGGTACCTTTGTCCATTCATAACGCGAACGAACTTCACCCGTAAATTTAATATTGCCGACTTTGTTTTCCAAAGCGGTTACGCGAACACCAAGCTTGGTTAATTCATCGCTGAACTCGGCCTCTAATTTAGCAATTTCAGCCTTTTGTTCAGCATTGGCTTTGTCTTCATTAGCCATAGCTTTCGCAACAATTGCAGCCATTTCATAACGGGTCATAGTTCTGTCACCACGGAAAGTTCCATCACCATATCCCGTAATAATACCGGCTTTAGCCAGTTTTGCTACCGAATCATAAGACCAGTGTTTGGCCGGAACATCAATGAAAGGGTTCGCAGCAGCAAAGGCGCTACTGGCTAGGCTCAGTGCGAATACCAACGCCAAAGTGACTATTAAACTTTTTTTCATTCATTTTCCACCCCAGATTCTTGGAAATATTATTATTTGGTTTCCATCACTCACGTTCCTATATACGTTCATTTAATGTCCCATCATATGGTGAGCCTTTGCTGGAGCTGTTTCATTTTGTAATGCATCCCAAGCTTCATTGGCGCGATCAACAAACAGTTTACGAACATTTGCGTTTTCACCTAGTCCATGAATATATGCGGATACCTTAAATCCTTCTTTTTCTAACACGGATTTATGCGATTCTGGATCTGCTCCGGCCATATCATGATTGGCATGATCACCTGCAACCATCATCATAGGAATCAAAGTAACGTTTTTGATCCCTTTTTCTTTTAACTGAGGAATTACGGTTTCTAAACTAGGCCATCCTTCCACCGTATAAATAAAGACATTATTCCATCCCATTTCATTTATGCGAGCCTGCATAACGGAATAATAGGCATTAGACGGATGCGGTGTACCATGATCCATCAATAAAATAGCATCATGTTTTCCTATTTTGGGGAATTCTGTCTTGATTGCATTTAAAGCTTCCGTAACATCGTCCCTCTGTTTTTCTTGTCCCATCCAGTACATTAAGGATGTTCCCAGAGTCATTTTTTTGAATTGATTTTTGTATAAATCAAAAATCGCTCTATCATAAGAATATTCCATACCGGGAATAACATCTAATGTGGTAAGGGCAATTCGTGTATACCCCTCGGCTTTTAATTGCGCAAGAGCTTCTTCCGGTGTTGGAATTTTAATCCCTTCTTTTTCCTGAATCCGATCAATAATAATATGTGAAGTAAATGCTAAGATCACTTTCGTATCCGGATGCGCAGCCTGAATATCCGCGACAGTTTGTTCAATTGTTGCTTTGCGTGAATCGGTAAATGTCGTGCCAAAGCTCATCACCACAATAGCATCTTTATTTTCCAGCTCCTTCATGCTGGCATTTTCTGATACACGTACGCCAATCTCTGCTGCATTCCTTAGTGCTGGTGTTGCATTCTTTACCTCTGGATTTAGTTGATAGTTCGCATACACTGATGCTCCATTCACAGTAATGAAGGTAGCACAGGCCAGAGAAACAGCGAGCATTTTTTTCCAATTTTTCATTTTTATAATCATTCCTTTTGTTACGCTCAAAGCACGAAACGGGATGAAACAACCGTTGCCCTTAAGCTTATTTTGTTTTAAAACTAGAATTCTGTGGCAAAAGTAATTTTAGAGCAGACTCGGGCACAATATATAGCACATTTTTCAGTAGATAATTCCATATATTGTAGTCATTTAAGGGTCCATGGTCAGTATCGAGAAATCGCCTCCTAACATGACAGTCTGCCAAATAAATAAGACCTCCCAATAGAGGAGGTCGTTAATTGTACACTGCTGAATGTCAATAAAAATCCCAGCTGTTGACAGCCGGGAAGAAATAGTACACTCTGTACATAATCCCCTCCCCATCGCTCGTGGGTAACACGGTGATTTTTAAATAGGCAGTTCTCCTGGCTCTGGATCATAACTCGCCCAAACCTTCCCAAGACTTTCGTCCCAGTGGCATATACTTGGGTTCGCTCCCCATTACAGTGGCGGGACCGCGCCGGCATTACACCGGTCTTCCCTATTAAGCCCCGTAGGGCACCTACTCCAACATTATTAATTTTTGGAAATAAGAACGTTCTTACAAAATTAATACTAGCATACTGGCTAAATTTAGTCAATAACGAAATGAAAAACTCCATCATTTTGCACCTTTTGAGGATTCGCAAGGTTTTACTCTATGTTAAAGCGTTATTGTAAAAGGATTGTCCCCTAACGGAGACGGTGTTGCGTTTACCAGGCGCAACTACAGAATATAAATAACGAAAGGAGTTTATATGGCACTATATCCTCGCCAAAATGGCAAAGACAAGGTTCCAACAATAGTTAACCCTCCCTGAGCACGCAGGGAGGGTTAACTATTAAAAGAAAAACCATTCCAAATAAAAATCCCGGCAGAAAACAGCCGGGAAGGATAGATTTGGATAGATTGCTCCAATAATCCCCTCCCCATCACTCGTGGGTATAACGGTGACTGTTAAACAGGCAGTTCTCCTGGCTCTGGATCAACGCTCGCCCAAACCTTCCCAAGACTTTCGTCCCAGTGGCATATACTTGGGTTCACTCCCCATTACAGTGGCGGGACCGCGCCGGTATTTCACCGGACTTCCCTATTAAGCCCCATAGGGCACCTATTTCTATATATTCAATTATATATTTGCTGAATCATTCCATTAATTGTCCTCATCTTATCATTGCCACCATAATATGTCAACAATTAGTTTTAAGTTCTAAAACTCTATCCCCTTTTGCGCCTTTATTCCTTTTTTAAGTGGATGCTTAATCTCTTTCATCTCAGTAACTAAATCAGCCTTACCTACAATCGCGGGATTTGCTTCGCGTCCAGTAAGCACTAAATGTAATAATGGCGGCTTTGTTTCCAGCAACTCTAAGACCGCGTCCAAAGACACTAGTCCAAATTTAATAGCATAATTGATCTCATCTAAGATAATCATATCCCACTTTTGAGACAGAATTTCCATTTTTGCTGCCTGCAAGGCCTCTTCAGCTGCGATTTGGTGCTCTGACATAACAGCATCATCTTTGCAGCCTTTTACGAACCCTTCACCCATTTGGCGGATCACAAAATTCGGCCCCATTTTTTCAGCCGCTTGTAATTCGCCATATTTCCAATTGCCTTTTATAAATTGCACAACCATTACTTTAAACCCCTGACCCCAGGCCCGCAAGCCCAAACCCAGGGCCGCCGTCGTTTTTCCTTTGCCGTTTCCCGTGTGAACAATAATCAAACCTTGTCTTTCCGACATGTGATCACTTCTCCTTACTAACTGTTGTCGATAGTCTCTGCTGTCCTGATTGCTCACGACTTTAAGCGAAATACTATCGGCATGGTGGTGTAACATACAATCGCCTGACCGGATTCCCGTTCCTTAGCCGGAATAAACCGCCATTGCTGCACAGCATCCACTGCCGCATCATCCAATAGCTCAAAGCCGCTGGAGCGATACACGCTTACATGCCCCGGGCGACCATTTTTCAAAATTTGAATTTTCAGCACTACGGTTCCCTCACGGCCAGCTTGTTTGGCCTGTTCTGGATAAGCCGGTTCAACCCGCGACAAAATGCCTGGTGGACTAATTTCGCCACCCTTGCTTCCTTTACCGTTACCTGAACCAGTTCCTGCGCCTGTACCCAAACCAGAGCCGGAACCCGTACCACTGCCTGAGCCAGTTCCTGTTCCGGCGCTTCCACTCGGAGGAGCGGAAGCGGCGCTAACAGCAGTTGATTCTGTGCCAGGTTCAGTTGCCACAACCGACATATTGTCAGCAGAAGCCACAACCGACGGCATCTGTTCCTTGGCTGTTACCGGAACGTCAGACCGGGGCGCAAAGGCAGGCATAGCCGGAGCCTCATTGACAGCAATGCTATTAGGAGCGGGATTCCCTGCCGGTCCCTCATCCCCAGACACTTCACTGACCAACTCCAACTCAACGTATTGCTCAGGAGTTTCATGCGCAGCAAACGTCTGTGCAGCCATCCAGCTGATGACTGTCAGCAGCACACCATGCAGCAGCAGTGAAATGACAATCGCTTTGCGCCAACGTATTCCTTCCCTCCGCCACATTCTTATTTCGCCTTCCTTTCCGTTGCAATGGCCAGGCGCTGCACACCCGCCAGTTTTAATTCATCCAGCACAGCTACCACTTTTCCGTATTCCGCCTGCTTGTCGGAACGCAGCACAAAGACCAAATCGCTCTCTTTATGCAGTTCCACTTGCACGCGTTTTTGTAAATATTCCAGCGGAATATCCTCCTGTTCAAACAGAATATGTCCTTCTGGGGTTACAGTAATGGAAACACTGCGCAGCACATCAGTCCGGGCCGCTGCTGCCTGCGGTAAATTAACTGGAATGGTCCGTTGTTCCACCATATATAACGTGCTCATCATGAAAAATACCAGCAAAAAAAAGATAATGTCAATCATGGGAATTATCATGAGCCGCGGCTGCTGTTCCATACGCAAGTTACGCAATTTCATGATCATTCTCCCGCCTTATCTGCCCAATTAATAGCGTACATATCCGTTCAACATGGGTGATAATCCTGTCCAGCCGATGATTGAAGTAACTATAAACAAACATCGCGAGAATGGCCACGCACAGTCCGGAGGCAGTAGCCACCAGCGCTTCCCCTACCCCGCCGGTTATTGCCTGTGGCTGGCCGGTTTTGACATTCATCACACTAAATGAACTGATCATCCCAATCACCGTTCCTAAAAGACCTAGCAGCGGCGCAACGGTGACAATCGCACTCAGATGGTTGAGATTTTCCTTAAGTCCGGCTATTGCCAACGATGCTTCACCTTCCAGCACGCTTTCAATATAGTATACGTCACGCTGAAAGCATTGTATGCCTTTTCCAGCAACTTCCGCCGCAACGCCCCCTGTCTGCCGGCAAATGTCCAGGGCTGCCTCCCAGTCACGGCTTTCCAGGAGAGGCGTCAGTTTTTCAATAAAACCATCCATATCTGGTTTGACCGTTTTATAATATAGATATCGTTCTACGCCAATCGCTGCTACAATCAGCGAGCAAAGCAAAATCAGGTACATCACTGGCCCGCCTTTTTGAAACACGGCAAAGCATTCTGTCAAAAAATTCATTTTTACTCCTCCTTTTTCGGCCTAAGTCTATGGTAAAATTGATGGAAGAAAATTGGGATTACAACGCTATCCATCCGAAGCACCATTGAGTATCGGCAATTACTTCTGGAAAATGAGCGGTAGAACACGGCAAAGCCATATTTTTCACTCTTGTTCAAAGTTTCCGGGATAGGCCGCCCGGGCTAACTCTCTCACACCATAAACTGCATACTGAGAAACCGAGTACAGATAACGTTCGGGAACCTGGATAAGTCGTTGTCGACGAACAGCTTTAATTGTCCGCAATGCCGGATCGGCCGCCACGTAAGCTTTAAATTTACCAGCATCTTCCTCACCGTTATAATCCCAGGCCGGCAACAGCAGCAGGTCCGGATCTATCTTGACAATTTGCTCTTTGGATAATGTTTCATTCTTGATAAGTCCGGCCTCAGCAGCTCCGTTGATCACGCCCGCATTTTCGCACAGATCATCAAACAAACTACCCTTACCGCCGAAAGCTCCCATGAATGAAAGGACAACAACGCGCTGCCGTTCTGCCGGCGGTATTTGCCTCACCTTGGCGGCAACCCTTTCTAACTCGGCGTTCATCCCCGCAATAATTTGCTTTCCTTGCTGTTCTTCATCGACAACATGGGCAATTTCCATCACCGTCTGTTTAATTTCATTAATGTTGTTAGGTGTTTTATATACATATACAGCAATGCCCGCATCGCGTATGGTTTGAATCAGTTCTCGACTCATCCAGTCGGCTACAATCACCAGGTCGGGCTGCAACACTATAACCGCCTCGGCGTTGTATTTTATCTTGTGAGATACTTGGCCAGCCTGTTCGGCAACGGCAGATATGCTGCTGTTATCAGCTAAATATGTCAAAGCCGCAATCCGCTCCACCGGCACTAGCCCCAGCAGCATCTCGTCCGTCCCCAGGGAAAGCGACACAATCCGTTCCGGCTTATGCGCCAGTTTTACTACATACCCGGTACTGTCCGTTACTTCATAGCCGGCAATTGTTTTTTCCTGTTGCCTGTCCGCCTGTTTACAACCGCCCGTTAGCAAAACAGCCACCATAGCCATTACCAATAGAAAGCCGGAAAACTGTTTCATTTGCCTACCTCCTCCGTTTGGGAACCGGCAAGTCTCATTCTCACAATATTCACAACCAGCCCGGACCATGCCTGAACACAGTTCTCCAGTTCCGGACGTACGATTGCCGGTGACAAAACATTATATTTCCCGGCAGTCGATGCCATCAGTTCATTTGCAGTCTGGAGAACTTCGTCCCCGGACAGCAATTGCCAGTTAAGCTGATCCAATAAGTGAACATACAAGGATGTATTGGTCACCAATTGCGGATCATGGTCCACTTGCCGCAAGCATTCCAAAAACCGCTGCTTGTCGATCTGTTTGTCATCTTTTTGTAAATACAACTGATACAGTAATTCTTCCGTTAAGCCGAAGCGGTTCATACGCCTAAGCACACTGTGCTGTTTCTGCGGGGATAGTCCGGTTTGCCGCAGTAAGGCTTCTTTGACAGCCTGCTTTACAGTACGGCCAATCAACTCACCGGATTTCGAGTGTTTGCCCATATCCTCCAAATACAATGGTGAAGCTGTATTGGCAATCACGATTGTCTGATCTGTCCCCGAGCCTGTCGCCAGCCCGTTCGAAAATTTGCTGCCGGCCATTAATTCCTGCAGCGCCGCTGTTTTGGCTTCCGTACAGGTAACCAGCGCTCTCGCCAATGTACCGGGCGGCATATCGGCGTCAATGACCAGCATAATGTTAATGGTTCCCGGTTTAGGCGGCCTGGTTTTTTTTCCGGGAAGAAAATATTCGGCCGGATCGCCCACCCGGCCAGCATTGCCTTCCACCCCGCCGGTTACGATGGCCGTCACTGTTAATGTTTGATAGCTTTCCGCTTGAATTGCGACATTAGCCATTGATGCCGCCGTTCCCATCCCGGACACCCTGGCGGAATCAAGCCGCAAATCCCCAGCCACCTGCTGCAGATAATCCAGGTAAGAAGCCGCGTTCATTGCCGCTTTACTCATGTCGTGATTGAATACTGCCGTTAAATCCTCACGGTAGCCGCCATTTAACACCGAGGTGCTAATAACGGCCCGGGGCTGTTTAAAAGCAATGACAATGCTGGTATCCTGCCGATATACCGGATCACCAGTTGATAGTGTATATAATTCTGTTCTTTCACTTGCAAAACAAGGAATGACACAACAAAAAAAGACAAGGGCCAGCATTATATACCGTCTCATTTTTCTCCACCTCGCATACAACTTGCTATATTCCGAACTTTTCCCATTGTCCATAGACTAATCATCAACATTATACCGCTATCACGGTAAATTGCGACGAAAGCAGGCACTGCCTGCGGCAATCCCAGTCAAATGTAAGTACAGCCTGCGCCAAGCCGCTATAGGCCATTTGCATTTTTCCGTTCGCAATCACTGCACTTTGCGCCTGACTAAAATCCATCTTCTCTCCACTTCCTGTCTGATTACATACCCAAACAGGCAGTCCAGTGGCCTTCGAACACCTTTCCCAACAGTCGCCCGGTCCGCATTTGCCAGGCGGCCAGGCTGCCGGCACCACAATAACCCTGGCCCCTTTATCTTTTAAAACCTGAGCATGCTCGACATACCAGGAATCAGCACAAATCAAAACCCCGGCTATCATTTCGGGACAAACAATTGGATCCAGCGCTTTCCCTCTCACGGACCAGGCTTCTGCCCCGCCATGGGCCCGCAATTTACGGTGACGGCCGAGAGTCTTCCCGTCCGGACCAATTACCAGACAGCTGTTATAGCAGCAGCCTGTCTCCTTATCCTGCTCCGCGCACCCCAGAAATACCGTAAGTCTGTACCTAAGGGATAAATCAATAATTACTTGCAATGATTTGTCAGGCTGCACGGCTATCTGGCATGCCTCACTTTTTTCAGCAAAAAAATAGCCCTGTACCGCTGTTTCCGGAGTAATAATCCAATTTGCCCCCTGTTCTGCCGCCAAAAGGATGGCTTGGCAAAGCAACGCTAGGTTGCTGCTCTCCGGTCCGCCACTCAAATCCAAATGCAAAAAAGCTGCCCTCATTCCATCTCCAACCTTCCATATTCCCTAGCCGGAAATAGCTCGCCACATTCGATTTTTGCCGCAAACTGTGCCGCTGTCATGACCGTCACCTGCGGTCGTTGGACAAGTTGGCGGTACAGCCTGACTGCTTTGCCGCGCACAAAATCCCGCTGTTGAATCGGACTGTCTTCAATCACAATCAGTTTTTCAGCGGTAAAGGCGGCTTTAAGATTATCCAGGTTTTGTTCACTATAACAAAGATTGCTCAATATCGTCCAATTGGCGGCAGCGATTTTCCCACGATTTTCTTTAGCAAGCATTTTGTCAATCGCGCAAAAAGACTGCCCTGTCACATGATCAACACCAAATGCCATCGCTACATCGAAATCGGTGTCCCCTTCCTGAAATACACCGCCGCTTAGCTTATATGACTTTTCATGCAACAGCCGCATAATGTCGCCCGCCGCACCGCCGCCGCCGATAATATGGACGGTTTGTCCGCCGGTAGTCACACCGGCTGCCGCATAGGTATGAATATCCAGAGTGCCTGTCACTTTGTTGATGAAAACAGCCGAATGCAAGCCGTACGCTTTCTCCAGATTTTCCACCGTAATAACCTCGCCTGGTGTGCCGTCGGCGACTACCTTGCCGTCAGTCAACAAAATAAGCCGGGAACAAAACTTGGCAGCCAGCTTGATATCATGGGCCACAATCAGAACTGTCTTGCCCTGTTCACACAGTGCGCAGCAATAGCGAAAAATTTCTTCCTGATAGACTAAATCAAGACTGGCTGTCGGTTCATCCAGAAAAATCAGCGGCGTCTCCTGCGCCAGCACCTTGGCCAGCAAAATCCGCTGCCGTTCTCCGCCCGACACCTGCTGCACGGATTTGTCCGCTAACTGTTCCACACCGGTAAAGGCCATATATTTCCTGGCAATCATGTAGTCTTCTTCGCGCTCATTCTGCCACCAGGCCAAATAAGGATAGCGTCCGGCCAATACCACTTCCAGCGCCGTAAACCCAAAACCGGTGTTAACTTCCTGCTGCATGTAGGCAATGGTGCGGGCCATTTGTTTATTGCCCAGGCTGTGCAGCGGCTGTCCCGCAATCCGTATTTCACCGCCTGAAACCGGACAAAGGCCGCGCAAGCTGCGCAGCAGCGTACTTTTCCCTGCGCCGTTGGGACCGATAATGCCGATAAACTCCCCCCGCTCAGCCGTAAAGGTGATATCCTGCAAAACGGGTTTCTGCCCGAGACTGACCCCAACCTTGTCAACCGCTAACACCTGCTGCTCTGCCGTGGTCATGACAAACCGCCTCCTTTCTGCGCCCGGCGCAGCAGATACAAAAAGTACGGCGCCCCTACCAACGCCGTCATAATGCCTACCCGGATTTCGGCCGGCGGAATAATCAGCCTTCCCAGAGTATCGCAACCCACTAAGAATAAGCCGCCGGCTAAAGCACAGGCCGGCAGCAGCGTCCGGTGTTCCGGCCCGATTAATAGCCGCATAATATGGGGCACAATCAGGCCCACAAAACCGATCGTGCCGCTGATACATACGGCGGCGGCCGTTGTCACCGCCGTAACAA
>JAEYSJ010000208.1 GCA_023434855.1 Bacillota bacterium
GGGAGCATTGGCCGGGAAATCGCCAAAAAAGCCAAAGGGCTGGATATGCGCGTCCTGGCAGTTAAGCGGGAACCAACCACTGAACCGTTTGTCGATAAAATGTATACCCCCGCTACCCTTTTGGAAATGCTGCCCCTCTGTGACTTTGTGGTAATTGCCCTGCCGCTGGTTGCGGAAACAAAAGAATATTTACGACTGGAACATTTTGCAGTGATGAAACGGTCAGCCTACTTCATTAACATCGCTCGCGGCGGAGTCATCCGCGAGGATGACTTAATAACCGCCCTGAAACAGGGGCTGATTGCCGGAGCCGGGCTGGATGTATTTGACCAGGAGCCCCTGCCTGAAGCTTCTCCCTTATGGGATATGCCTAATGTGCTTGCTACTCCCCATCAGGCAGCTCTATCTCCTTATTACCTCGATCGCGCCGTAAAATTGTTTGCCGATAACCTGTCACGGTTTGTTCGCAATGACGAAATGCTCAATGTTATTGACAAAGTGAAAGGATACTAATGCATATTATCAGCCTTTCGCAGTACAACAAGCTCCGGCGGATCATTTTCCGCGGGAGCTTCGTGATGTTTGCGCACTATTTCCGTTATCTGCCGCCTGAAACCGGCTTGCTCCAGCAGAGAAGCGCTGCGGGCAGCATGGTTAAAATATATGAAAAAAGCATGACGCACATTTGCCAGTAGACTGCCACGTCCGAAACGTCCCCATCCTTCCGCCCAACCAGCGGCAAACTTGTGGGCCAGTACGGTAACTATTTTATCGGCTGTACTAACGTCGCCTTTTCTTTTTCCAACATCATGCAAGAGAGCGCTCTGTACAAGCACCTCCCTGTCTATACCGGCTGCATTGTCAGCCAGCTTTAACGAGGTATACGCTACATTCAAGGCATGACGCTGATCAGGCAGGTTCATGCCCCAAAACAGCTGCTGCCCCTCAGAATCTAAATGTTCGGCAACAAACGCTTTATCTTCCGCTGTAATTTTCGCAGTAATTGCCGCAATAACCTGTTTTACCCTGTTAAACATGTAGTTACACCTTACCCCAGATATACCAGTTTGCTGTACCCTTTCTTCTGCTGACTGTCCGCTGCCTCATCCTGCGACTGGGCAATAAGTGCCAACTCTACCACCTGTCCGGCCTTGCGCAGCTTGCCTGCTTCAGCAATAGCCTTGGACAGCAGCCCTTCCTGCCAGCCGATATACACTGCCTCAGGTTCACAATCCGGGCAGATATCCTGGCGTTCCAGAGCCAGTAGTATTCGTTCAATCCCTAAGGCAAAACCGGTAGAAGGGCAATCAACACCAAAAGATGTCAGCATATTGTCATAACGACCGCCGCCGCATACGGGAAAGCCGAGTCCCGGCGTATAGCCCTCAAATACCATGCCGGTATAATATTCAAAATCCCTGATGATCCCCAGGTCAAAGTTAACATATTTTTCAACGCCGTAACTTGAGAGAAGGTAATATATATCGGCCAAGTTATCAAGAGCGGCCCGACTAAGGTCATTGTTAACCATACCATAAGCCTTATGCAGAAGGTCTTCTTTGCCATGAAGCAATGGTACCTGTTTGAGCAATTCCTGGCCGCTGTCACTTAACCCACTTGCCGCCAGCACCTCTCCTAAGCCGACCAAATCCCTCGCGATCATTGCCTGTTTGACCTGTTGCATCTGTTTAGGCAAAAGCTTGCTTTCGGCCATTATCCCATTGATGAAATCTACCTGTCCCAGACTAATCTGAAACTGCTTCAAACCGGATTCCAACATGGCTTCCACTGCCAAAGCGATTACTTCGGCATCGGCCGCCGGTCCGGGATCGCCTAAGAGTTCGACGCCACCCTGGTAAAATTCACACTGCCGGCCGGCTTGGGCCAGTTCATAGCGAAAAACATTTGTTAAATAAAACAAACGGATCGGTAAACTGTTTTCCTTTAGCCTGGTTGCCGCCACCCGGGCCATTGGCGTAGTCATATCCGGACGCAAAGCCAAAATGCGGTTGTTCTTATCCAGAAATTTAAAAATAGAGTCCAGCATGTCTGCACCTGTCCCGACACCAATTGTCTCCAGATACTCGAATGTTGGCGTAACTACCTCGTCATAACCCCACTTGGCAAATAAATCGGCAAGGGCACCTTCCACAACCCGCTTGCGCTTTGCCTCCCGCGGCAGAAAATCCCTTGTACCGTAAGGAATTTGCGGTACAAATTCATTGCGATCAATGCTTTGGTTCATCTATGTACACTCCTATCTCATAATTTACTCATCAAAACGGGCCAAAATGATTTTGTAGCCGTCAGCGCCGTAGTGCAAACAGCGCTTCACCCGGCTGATAGTAGCTGTGCTTGCTCCGGTCCGTTCAACAATATCATCATAAGTATGACCGGCTTTTAACATGCGTGCCACTTCCAGACGCTGGGCCATTGATTTAAGTTCGCTAATAGTGCAAATATCTTCAAAAAACTGATAACACTCTTCCTCGTTGTTTAACAAAAGAATTGCCTTGAACAATTGATCTGTCAGTTCATCTTTAAGTTTGGCATTTACAGGCATAATTATATCACTCCTCGCAGATCCGGATCATCATAACCCAACGGTTGTGCCAAAATATTTTTTCAACACACTATTCGGCAATAGTTAATCATTTCCTGCTTTATTTCTTTTATTCTTTAATTTATGAAAATATATAAGAAAAACAAAAATAAAAAAATGCAGATAACGCCTCATGTTATCCGCATTTTTTTATTTAAAAAGAAACTGTTCCGAATATTCTTGTGCGGCAAGCTCTTCCTGGGCAGTAATACCGCCAAACAAGACGTTAATAAAGGAAACAGCCGCAGCTACCGTCTGGTTATCTTTATCTAACAATGGATTGACTTCCACAAAATCAGCGGAGGTAATAATATTGGCCTCAAATAATGTTTTCACCGCCATCAGGCTGTCGTTATAGCTAATGCCGTCCGGAACAGGCGTTCCTACCCCCGGCGCTTCGTACGGATCCAGCCCGTCCAGGTCAAAGCTTAAATGAACGCCATCGCATCTTTGAGATAAATATTCTATAGTCTCTTTCATTACTCTGGCCATACCCATTTGTCTGATATCATCCATGGTATACACTTTCATCTGCTTTTTTGCAATTAAACGCCGCTCACCTTCATCTATATCCCGGATACCTATGAATACAATATTTTCCGGACGGATTTTGGGTGCATAGCCGCCAATATTGACAAGATCCGGATGACCCATACCCATACTGGCTGCCAGCGGCATGCCATGAATATTGCCGGAAGGTGATGTCTCCGGTGTATTTATATCCGCGTGGGCATCATACCAGATGACCCCAAGGTTGTTAAAATATTTGGCGATTCCGGCCAAAATACCAATAGCTATGCTATGATCCCCGCCCAGTATCAGCGGGAAACGATCCTGGGACATAATTCCCGACACCTTATCCGCCAACTTTTTGTTGGCCGCAGTGATAGGCTTAAGATTTTTTATGCTAGCTTCAGCCGGATTAAAGCTACCCGCAGTGCTTGTGGCAATATTGCCCAAATCGACAACATCCGGAGCGATTCCTTTTAAATATTCCAACATACCGACAGCCCTGATAGCATCAGGCCCCAGATTGGTCCCATAACGAGTCTGACCAAGCCACATCGGCACACCGACAACCGAAATTCCTTTGTTCATTTCCTTCACCACCTACTAGAAAAATCCGGTATTGCGCCAGATAGCAGTCACCGGTTACATTATCCTGAACAAACTACTTTCTGACAGGATAACAAATATCACGAATTATTATTTTACTCTTTTTGGCACCAAAGTGCAATAAGAAGTTTTAAATTTAATAATTTCCAAAGCAAAAACGGACGGTCACTACCCGCCCTGCATTAACAATCAGACATATTCCGCAATAAATTCCACTAGCTCGGCCTCTCCATTGTCGTCGACGATTCGCTTGATCAGATTAAGCTGCTGTTCAAGCAAAGTACGGTCACTGCTTACCATTGCCACGCCAATCACCGCTCTTTGCCAAATATCCTGCAGGTCGGTTTCAGCTACCGAAGCATTAAGTTTAGCCCTAATACGTTCAATTATGCTTTTGACAATATGCCGTTTTTCTTTCAAAGAAGCGACGGCAGGCAAGAATAATTCAATACGGCAAATTAATACAACCATTTATTCACCTACAATCTGCACACAAACTTTACGATGACGCGGACCATCAAACTCGCAAAAATACACTCCCTGCCAAGTACCCAGATACAGCCCGCCGTTAGCTACAGGCACACTCACGGTACAGCCTATTAGTGAACTTTTAACATGAGCAAGTGAATTTCCTTCAATATGCCGGTAAGGTAAACGCGGCACAATTTTTTCAAGTGCCGACAACAGATCACTTACTACATCAGGATCGGCGTTTTCATTAATTGTTACCCCGGCAGTAGTATGCGGTACAAACACCTGACAAATTCCGTTCTGCACCCTGCTTTGCCTGACAATATCCTTTACTTTTCCGGTAATATCGATTAACCCCTGTGCCGGCGTGTCGAGCACAAATTCATACATTCAAAATCACCTCGCTAGCCACCTGAAAATACCCAAAATTTCCATATTGTATAAAAATTATATCATAAAAAAGCATTAGAATATCAATTATTTGAACTATTTACAGCTAAGGCCAGCATCGGCAGAAAGGGTGGACGGGATAGAGCAACTTGTGACAGATGGCAGCGACTGACTACCCAGTCAAGTATTGTCATAAAAAAACACTCTAATATTGCAGCTAGCTTCGCGCCACCCCATGCAGAAAAATATCGGTAATCATATGTGCTGTTACATCAATATCATCATCAACAAACTTTTGGAACACCGTAATAATCACAACACTAAACAAGCCATGAGCTACCTTATTAGCATCACATTTCCGGATTACGCCCTGGTCGATTCCTGCCTGCAATACCTTTTCCAGCATACCTATAGTCTGAGTAAACCATTGCCGGTATTTGTCCCGTTGCTCCTGGGTAAAACATGAGTTACCCTCGGTACCTAATCCGCGCACCTCATGCATCATGACCCGCCATAAGTCGCCATTGGAAACATAAAATTGCAAAAACACTTTAATCATTGCTTCAACCTTGACGAGTGACGGCTTATCTGACTGTACAATGTCTGCCAGCGACACCTCGAAGGAAGCGCTACGCTCCTTAATGAGCGTATAGAATAGCTGTTCCTTATTAACAAAATAGTTATATACCGTTCCCTTGCCGGTGTCTGCCAAAGCAATTATTTCGTCTACAGTTGCCCGGTGATAACCCTTACGGGAGAAAACCACATAGGCCGCATCCAATATCTGCTGACGTTTGGTACGCGAATCTAGCGAATTTACCGGTTCCCGACTATATGCCATGATAAGCCTCCATAACACTTAATATACACTTAAATTATAAAAACTTAGCGAAAAACTGTCAATCTAAACCCTGGGACTACTTGGAAAATAGTCCCATTCACAATAAACAGTCCTTGATTACCCGCTCGGCATTTTGCCGGCAAAACATATCAAGCTCATTTTCACTAAAACCATTTGCCTTAAGAGCTTGAAAAAGTTTGTCAATTTCACCAATATTGCTGATTTCCACTTCCGGGCTGATCCCATCAAAGTCGGTGCCCAAAGCAATAACCTCAACGCCACCCACATTCCGGATATGTTTCACGTGGCTGACCATGTCCTCAATCCGGCTGACAGGGCTTGCACCTAAAAAACTATTGGCGAAATTAAGACCGGTGATTCCACCCTTTTCCGCCAACGTCTTAATCATATCATCCGTCAAATTGCGTCTGTGGTTTGTCACTGCCCGGGCGTTGGAGTGGGAAGCTACAAAAGGCTTGGTTGACAGCTTCGCCACATCATAAAACCCCTGGTCGGACAAATGAGACACATCGATAATCATTCCCAGGCGGTTCATCTCAAAAACTACTTCCTGTCCAAATGAGGTTAAACCTTTAAAATAACATTCTTTCCGGCAGTTGGGGAAACCAATCTCGTTAGGATAATTCCAGGTAAGAGTGATTAACCTTACTCCCAGGCGATAGAAGTTACGCAAATTTGAGATTTGTCCCTTTAGCGCCCCTCCCTCCTCAATGGTTAAAAAAGCCGATATTTTCCCTGACTGCTCATTAGCATTAAGTTCAGCATAGTTCCTGGCAAGCTGAATAGAATCCTTATTGCTGTCCAGTTCCTGATAAAACCGGTCAAGCATGCTGAGTGCCCATTCCAATGGATCTCTATTTTCTCCCAAATCAATGTATAATGCAAAAAACTGAGCCAAGGAGCCGGCAGACTGCAGCTTTTGTATATCCACACCAAGATTATTCTGCCGCAAAGAAGCTGCCTCTCCAAGCTCTGTCAGCCGTAGAATTGTATCACAATGCCAATCAATAGTCTTCATAACCTATCCTCTATTCTAGAAAATTGTTGAATTCTTAATTATCAGAAAACAATATTCCGATGGATTTAAAAGATCAATAAAATTATATTTATTATACAACAATTTCAGTAAGCTTGAAAGCTTTTGCCTAAACACAGTATTTGTGGAAAAATCAAAAACCTTTTTTGCGGGCCTAATCCTCAGAATAAACCGACCGCGAGATCGCATAATAGTATCAATATAACTAAGGAGGTATTTATGAAACCGGTAATTTTACGTTCTGACTTCACGGACTATTATGATAGTTATTTTGACGACCCATCCAGTATTTCCCCTTTAGTGTTCGAACGTTTTACCCATAAAGGAATGAAACGCAGTGAAATATTAGGGTTTTTAGCCCGCAACGGATTTTCGGTGCCAAAACATGGGATAATCAAAAACATTGGTAAATGGGCCCCTCATTTACGGGATAATCAACATGTTATCCTTTATCTTGACGAAAAAAGCCATCAAGGAAAAAATAAGCTGCTCATGACCGTCGGTGAGGCCCTGAAAAATCACCCGGATCATCTCGCCGCCGAGTTTGTCGGTACAAGTGAAAATAAGAGTTCGGGGCGCAGATTGGTACAAATCGGACTTAAATATTTTTGGATTGATTTACAAAGTGATGATTGGCGGGCAAGTTCCGGCAATGTAAAACCAAGTATCAGAAAGTATGGCAACAGCACACAATCAAATCTTTTGTATCCGCTCTATGCAATTGATTTCGTGCCAGTAACCGTCAGCGGCAACGAAATACTTTACGCCGTAGATTTTAGTTCTGCACCAATCGTCGGTGAATACGGCATAAATGAGATTCTTAACGCAGAAACTGCGGCCCGGGAAATAAAACAAATGGTGAATGTTTTTCAGACATCACTGGTAAGCAGATAACGGACTTGCGTATTAAATACCATCATCGGAATTATGTATTCGAAAGCAAAACTTGCATACATTAAAAAAGATTGTGGGTTTGCACCGGGCGTAAAACCGAAAAGAACAAGAAAAGCCTGAAACCGCATGGGTTCGGGCTTTTCTTGTTCATGGATCACTGCTAAGCCATGACTGTCGCAGCAGGGAAACAGCCTGCGCAATATCCTCAGGCTTCAAGCCGCCATAACCTAATAGAATGCGGCCATAGCCATCATTACAGGGAATTGCCCAGTGCCTGGTGGCCGAGTATACTTTCACCCCGGCCTGTTCAGCCCTGGTTATAAGTTCATCTTCACTTACCGGCCAGGCTGTCTGCAAAAGGAGATGCAGTCCGGCATGCATACCGGAAAGCAACAGGCGTTCGCCGAATTCCCGTTTTAAGGACCGGACTAACAGGTCGTGTTTCTTTTTCTGCTGCCTGACGGTTTTCCTGAGATAGCTGTCCCAATATCCTTCCCGCATAAACATTTCAGCTGTTTTTTGGATGATAAACGGGACAGATGAAGCAAATCCGCTAAACTTTTTCTGAAACATACTGGAAAAATTCTCAGGTAAAACCATGTAGGATAACCGTATCGAAGGGAAAAGAAATTTCGCACAACAGCCTAGATAAATGACCCGGTCATTTGCCAGAGATTGCAATGACTGTATTGGTTTAACATTATAACGAAGATGACAGCTGTAATCGTCCTCAATTATGATTGCGTCATTCCTGACTGCCCATTCTATCAATTGCAGCCGTCTTAAAACAGGCATTACGATTCCGGTGGGAAATTGGTGGGAAGGTGTGATATATACGGCTTTTGCGCCAGTAGCTTCCAATTGTTCAATATTAATACCGTGCTGGTCCAGACCCACCGGGAATGTTTTCAGTCCCAGGTTCTCAAAAATGGTCCGAGCGCCAAAGTAACCCGGTTCCTCCATAGCGATACCGGAAGACTGCAAAGCAAGTAATTGGCAGATAATGCCAAGAAAGTATTGTGTCCCTGCGCCAATGAGGATTTGACGGTTATGGCAGTTAACACCGCGATAAGTAAGCAGATATTTCTCAATTTCCTGCTTTAAGCCCGGTTCGCCAAAAGGCTGTCCATAATAGCCCAGTTGCTCCCGGTATTCGCGAAAACACCTGTTCATAAGCTTCTGCCATTGGGCAGCAGGCATATCCTGGGGATGAAGCCTGCCATAACGAAAGTCGTATAAAATTGTTTTAGGGGAGGGTTCCTCATAGTCCGTCTCTTGTTGGACGGCAAGCCGGCCACCAGACCGCACGGCTGTATCCAAGCTTTCCACATAATATCCGCTGCGTGGCTTGCTCACCAGATATCCTTCCGAATATAGCTGGGCATAAGCCACTTCAACGGTATTTCGGCTAACTCCCAAATCATAGGACAGCTTACGGCTTGAGGGAACCTTCACTCCGGTTTTTAATTCACCATTCAGTATTTTATCTTTGCATTGATTATACAGCTGCCAATATAACGGTGCTGAATTGCCGCTATCTAAGACAAACATCTCATACTCTCCCATCTGGCCCCCTGGAAAAATTAAAATCTGGCCCTTTATATGGTGCAGATAGTGTGATGTAATGTGATTATAGCACACTTTTCCACTAAGGAAAAACGCTAATCATTCACCGAACGATAAGGAGAGAGCAACAATGCCGGAAAAACGTTACTCCTGGATTCTGTTAGCCAGTCTGTGGATCATTGCTCTTATCGGCGCTTTGCCGCGTTTTGTCATGGCCTTTTATCAGGGACAAATCGCCGAAGACCTCAATGTTTCCCGCAGCTTCGTTTCCTTCAGCTGGTCTTTTAATCTATTTATCACCGCTGTTTGTCTGCCGTTGGGCGGCTGGCTGGTTGACCGTCACGGAGCAAAGAAAATCTTATTTATCAGCAGAATGCTTGGCGGCCTGGGAGCAGCCATTACTTACTTCTCCCACGACAGCTCCACCTTCTTTTTCCTGGGGTATGGATTTCTCTTCGCCCTCACCGGGCTGGCCGCCACCACAGAATTCAGTTTATTATTCCACTGGTTCCGGGAAAAACGGGGAACTGCCAATACCATCCTGAAAAGTGCCTCACCCCTTGGTTTGGCAATTTTAAGCCCCCTGTTCGCCCTATACCGGGATCGTCTGTCATGGCAGGACGCCTTTTTTGCCACCGCTTTCCTGGCATTGCTTGTCGTTCTCCCGCTTATTTATTTTGTCGTGCAAGACCCGCCCTTCATTAAAAAACAACAACCTATGGATAAAGAAACAGGTCACAGCTTCAGAGAAAGAATTCTTGCCCTGCGTCAGGCGCTGTCGTCGCCGATCCTGTGTATAGTTATCTTGGCTTTATTTACCTGTGGGTTCAACATGGGAACAGTAGAAATGAACCTGGTAGCCATCCATGATACCGCCCATGTGCCAAGCCACGAAATTGGCTGCGCCCTGGCCCTGATGGGACTTTTGGATGTAACAGGTTCATTTGCTTTCGGCTATCTTCTTGACAGGTATTCCCGGCTCATTGTTTTATCCTTGCTTTACCTCTTCCGGACAGTAGGATTTTTGCTGTTATCCTGGCACCTCCCGGTTTCTCCCTTGTTATTCTCGCTCTTTTTTGGCACAACCTATGTAGGTGCCGTACCAGGCAGCCTTTTGGTCGCCAACGAATACTATAAGGAGTCAGGCAGCCTTACCGGCTCTCTCCTGCTTGTCCACTCCGCTGCCGGCATATTGTCCGCCTCAGCCGGCGGCCTGGTATATGATGCCTGTAATAGCTATGATATAATAATTCTGGTTAATTGCGGCCTATGTCTGGCTACAGCAGCGGGATATGCTTTTTCTGCCGTCAGGAAACCTGTTATTCTAAGCAATACATAAGACTGACGTATTTATATCCATTCTTTATAGCTGTTCCAATCGCCCTTTACTCTCGCTTCAGCTTTTGGTTTAGCCTCATCAGATATTTTATGAGCCACTGCCATTTGATAATAGTTAGCAGCTTCTTCCCTGTTACCTGACAATTCAAGGGCCTGAGCTAAATTAAAATATGCCTCATCGTAATTCGAATCCAGTTCAAGGCAATGTCTAAATTCAGCTACAGCTGCTTCGTACTTTCCGGTTGCACCATATACATTACCCCGGCCATCATAATAACGCGGATCCTCAGGGTTTAGTTCTATTGCACGGCTAAAATCCGCGACCGCCTGGGTATATTTTTTACTTTGATACTCGCCATAGCCACGTTCGCAGTAATATTCGCCATTTTGCGGATTTATTGCAATAAGCTTATCACAGAGAATAATCCCATAATCGTACTGGCCTTTTTCGTATTTCTGAGACGCCAGCAGAAGCAAATACCCTTCATTACTGCCGCTCAGATCCACCGCTTTTTTATAATCAGCTAAGGCAAGTTCATGGCGTCCTTTTTTGTCATAGACGGAACTGCGGAGATAATATCCCTCACTACTATTAGGTCGGCGCTTGATGATGGCATTATAATCCGCAATCGCCAAATCAAGACGTCCTATGGCAGAATAGGCCGCAGCACGGTCCTTATACGCAGCAGTGTCTTGGGGGTCTATTTCAACAGCTTTTGTATACTCGGCAACGGCAAGCTCATTTTTCCCCTGGGCGGCATAAACAGCCCCTCTGTCCAGATAGGCTTCTTGATAGAGCGGGTTGAGCCTAATGGCTTTGTCTAGGTCTAACAGGGCGCTAAAATATTCTTTGTTCTGAAGATAGGCATGCGCCCTGCTGGTATAATTTTGCACTTTCTGTGGATTTAATTCGATTGCTTTGCTATAGTCCTCAATGGCCTCGTCGTATTGCCCTGCTGAATCGTATGCCGCCCCGCGGACAGAGTAAATAAAACCGTTCTGTGGATCATACACAACCGCCTTGTCCAAATCCTGCAAAGCCAATTCATATTTACCTTTGATGCCATAAACAATTCCCCTGTTGAGATATGCGGTCGCATCTTTCACATCTAACTTAATTGCTTCCGTAAAATCATTGAAAGCCAGGTCATATTCTTTTTTAAGATTATAAGTAATTCCGCGATAGGTATGACCCCAATATGATTGGGGAGCCAACTCAAGGGCATTACTGTAGTCGGCTATTGCTTTATCGTAGTTTTTTTGCGACTGATATTTATTGCCTTCTTCAATCCACTGGTCTGCCGTACGATCCTGGTTAACAGCAAAAACGTTCGCGGTAAAGGGAAACAGGAAAAGAAAAGTCAAAAATAGGCTTGTTCTTAAATATTTTGCAATTAACAAATGATTTCACACCCCTGTCATTATTGGAAACCTTATGGCAAATTATACCACATAATCCGACAAATTAAAACAAAAATAAAAGACCTCTTCACTGAGCTCTTAGCGCTAACTTCACGACCACGGCAGCCTGTTAATAACTGTGACAACCATTATCACAGCGATAATAAGCTTTACAATTGTGCCAAGAATCTGCCCCTTCATCACACTCAGCGCCACCCGCCCGGCTTTTTCCCTGTTGCCCTGCTTGCTGTATTCCGCCAAATACGTGGCAGCAAAAGCGCCGAGCATCCCGCCGAAAAAAGAACCGATTAGCGGCAGTACCGTTGTGCCGATCATCCCGCCGGCAAATGCGCCGAAATAAGCGGCAATCACCGCCCGGCGTGATGCGTTTTCTTTCTTAGCGCCTGCGGCCCCTGCTAAAAACTCCACCACTTCGCCAGCGGCCAGCACCACAAGCAGAATAATTAAAACCGTCCCGTTAATATGGACAAAATTGTCATAAAAACCGTAGCCCAGCGCCGTGATGAAAATTAGTATATTGCCAGGCAAACCAAGCAAAATCAACCCTATTCCGGCTACGAGGAGCAAGGAGACGGCAACATTAATAAAAACAAGCGTATAATCCATATGAAATTCCTCACAAATGGCGGTCCCTGATTGTATTTTACATTGCTCAACACCAGTCATAGGCAGGTGATTTTCGCTAGACCGCATTATTATAGATTACTACTTTAAATGGATTGTTATTTATACTATATAAAAAAGCTTCATTGTACAAATCCAGGGAAGAAAATGAGGTAATTAAACTATGTATTAATTCTCTTTTTGCTGAAACTATCCTTTCAACAACTTCCCAGGTCTCAAAAATTTTTCTGCCGGAAATGCCAAAGATTCGCTTGCCTTTCATTACAATGTCAGTCATATCATCCACCATGATTGAATTTCTTCCCAAACCTGAAATTGAAAGACTCCCCCCATTTTTTAAGGCTTTCAAAGAAGTGTTGACAGTTTCCGATAAAACTACATAATCAATTGCAATGTCCACGCCATGGCCATTTGTGGTATCAAGAACCTTATTAACAACCTCATTGTTATGGCTGAAAGCATGATCTGCCCCGAGTTGCCGTAACAGATCATGCTTTTTTATTTCTTTCTCTATCACAATTATTTTGCCCGCATTTAAAAACCTGGCAGCAATAATCGCCATAATCCCAAGTGTTCCACCGCCGTAAATAAGCACACTTTTCCCTGCAGTATTCTGCTCACCGGCAAGTAAAGCATGAACGGCATTGCCAAAAGGCTCCTTAATAACTGATACTCCATGAAGTAAACCGGTATTATTCTTCCAGGCAATTTTCGCCGGTATTGTAATATACTCCGCAAACGCCCCTGTATAGTTTACACCAAGAATTCTCAGTGATTCGCACACATGAGTATTATTATTTTGGCAAACTGTACATGTCCCGCAATAGATATGCGAGTCGGCGGTAATATTATCGCCAACATTTAAACCTTTAACACTCTTTCCCACTTCAACGACTTCTCCGGAAAATTCATGACCGACCGTAACAGGCAGCGTCACATTCTTTTGCGCCCATTCACCCCAATTGTAAATAATCTTATCAGTACCGCAAATACCCATAGCTTGTACCTTTACTAATACTTCATCATCAAGAACAGGTGGAATCTTCTCTTCAACTAAGCTAAGTCCGACGCCGGATTGTAGTTTTTTTAAACACTTCATCAACTTTTACTCCTTACTTATTGTGAGATATTGTATTTCGATTTCCTATATAACACCACATTTCCAATTTATATATATTGATACAATATATTACAATTCTAAGGGCAGTTTAATTATCCTGCAATATAAAGTGCCAAAATATGTTGCTTACTATATTTTTTAGGAATGGTTAGACAATAAAGAAACCGCCTTCGGTATCACCAAAGACGGCTTATAAAGTCAACTAATTTGGGAAGTTTTTTTGCTTAAGAAGTTTTTGAAATAATTAGCCCATAAATTTTTTTAATAAAGCTGGATTTAGATTCTATATTGTTTCACCACTCATAGTATCAACCTTAGGATCATTTATTGCAGTGTCATTAACACTCTTGTCTTGATCATCCTTAATTTTATTTAATTCAATTAATCTTTTATTTGCTTTGAATCCTCCAAAAATACAATATAAAGCAAAGACATGGAAACCAATACTTATATAGTCCTTCACAATAAAGAATAACAGCCCATCAAGAGCATATAAAATCATTCCAACAATAAAACCCCAACCCTTGCCTTTGTTTGCAAACAAACCGAAGATAAGAAAAATACCAGCAAAAGCAATATCAGCAATAAAGGCTAAGATAATGGCTGTATTCCCGTAAAGCTTAGCATACATTGTTGCAATAGCATCAATTAGCTGGGTTACACCTAATCCTGCAACGAAGTTAACACTTCCCCCACACAAAAATATCGAAGTATTAATTAATGATAATCCGGCAATCCAATAAAACCAATTAGCTCCACTTTTCACTTGATTCGTAATTATCAATCTTTCTTCAGTAGAATACTCATTATTCACTTTGCCGCCTCCTACAGTTTTATTTCTTTCAAGGAACGGCCGATTATTACCCATGTTCCGGCCAATTCGCCAATAAATGCTACTTTTATAAAAAATTCCAATTTTTACATACATTATTATTTATCGTTAAAATTTTACTATAACTTAAATTTAGGCAACATAAGAAATACTATATCCATTGTCATCCTAATTCTCAAGTTCATCTTCTGTATAAACTTTAATATTACTTTCTTTCAGCAGCGCACAAAAAATGCCATCTCCCTCTGTCAACCTTCCGGAAAATGTGCCGTCATAAATTTTACCACAACCGCAAGTAGGTGACTTGGACTTTAAAATAGCTACTTTACAACCCACCAACTGAGCAATAGTAACGGCAATTTTTGCCCCCGCCGTATATTCGTCAGTTAGATCTTGACCATCGTTTGAAAAAATTCTTTCCCCACGCCGTTCGGCATTAATTCGCGGCGTTGGTAAACTCCCCAGTAATTCCGGACATAACGGAATAGCCTGTCCCTTCTTCACCATTTCGACTACTTTAGGTACTGGAAATGCCTGTCCATTATATCTACATTCTACCCCTGCCAAACACGCACTGACTATTATCATGAACCGTCCTCCATTTTTCCTTAATTAAGTATTTGAATTATTTTAGTAGGAATAGTACTTACACGCGACAGGAATTGAGCTTTAAATATTTTAATTGTAAGTATTCATTGTTATAATAATATATATTTCCACTATATGGTATAAGAGAATTGGGAAGAAAGGCCACCCCGGTTAGTAATCTTATAGGCAAGCATTCTTCCTCTGAATCCTACCCGACTGCATCCGGCGCAACAGGCATAGGCCAAGAATGCTGTTTAGGTAATAGTTTAGGAAATCTAAACGAGAAAACAGCCCCTTCATCAATCTTTCCTGTCAACCATGCTTCCCCATTATGTCTTTTTAAGATTTTTTGACATATCGTAAGCCCTACACCTGCTCCTTCAAATTCCTCATTAGTATGAAGTCTTTCAAAAATACCGAAAAGCCGGGAAGAACCACTCATATCAAAACCTGCTCCATTATCTTTAATTGAAATGATATAATCATTATCTGTTTCTTTTGTATCAACTTCAATGATTGCTTGTTTCCGGTTGCGCGTAAATTTTAGAGCATTTGAAAGAATATTGCGAACCAACAGCTTTATCATAATAGGATCGCCATAAATATCAGGAATTCGTTTTATTATGAAATTCACCTGTCTTTCCTGAAATTTCAGCAATTCATTATAAACTTCACGAAATAATGGTTCCAACTGAATGAGTTCAATTTGCATCTGTTTTTGCGACATTCGGGAAAGCTCAAGTAAATGATCGGTAATTTTAACGAGTTCTGCTGATTTGTTTTTTATATACAGCATTGATTCATGCTGGTCTTGGTTAAACTTCTCCGTACATTCGAGTCCGAGATCTTCGGCAAGCTGATTTATTGATAATAAAGGACCTTTCAAATCATGGGCGACTGAGTGACAGAAGCCGTTAAGTTCCCGGTTGGTTTGTTGCAAGGCTTCTTCTTTACTATTTAAATCTGCTCTCGTTTTCTCGAAATACACTAATACCATGCCACACCCTATGAATAACCGCAATAATCCGCAGATGAAGTTGATCCCTGATAAGATTTCATTATTTGAATCAAAAAAGTGAACCGAGCAGGTTAAAAGGCCCCACAAAATTAAAGACCCCCCGGTAATATACTTTCCTGCTTCACGCGTTTTAATATTAATAAAAATCCAGCCTGTATAGATAAGTACAATGGTAGCGAACCAAGTAGGCGGTATCAGTTTGTAGAGTAATGGCAGTTGGCTTACGTCGGTTGCAATACATAAGGCTATTGTTAGAAAGAGACCATAATACCAGTATTTTGTAAGTGGCTGATTGATGAAACTGTGTGTTCCATAATTAAAAAGGGAAGTAGCAACAATGTAAAATGTTTGGTAATAAAAGGGACCAATTGATGCTGTCTCCCATTTAAATAATTCTGAATCAAATATAACCACTCTAATGAGAAGAATCGTCCAAGTTATGGCCCATATGCCCATAAAGCGTTCGCGATAAATGAGATATAAATAAATATACAAAGGGGCCATTAAAATGGTTCCAGTGACAATAACAAGTTTGGATAAGTAAAGATAATCCATTTCAATTTATTCTCCTTTGTTAAAATCTCTAATACACATTATCCCTAATGAGTAATTAATCCCCCGATATGTAATATTATAGCAAAAGAAGAATAAATAGGGAAAAATATCTGAAAAAAATTTTTATTAGCATACATCGAAATCGCTAACCCAATGAAAGTTGAGCTAGTCCATTCGTTGTATGCTAATATTACTAACTTACCAGATTTTGTTCTCCTAATTATATCGTATCACTACCAGACTTTAAATATTATGAAAGATAGATATGCATTTAATCAACTAGTTCTTGAACAATTATTGCGCCATTGTTATTGAGGTGCAGTCCAAAGTACTCGAAGCCATCCTATCTCGGATGGGGTAACAAATCTGTTGCTGTAAATTATCTAGTATTTTACGTTCAATATTGGGATGACGTTTTCGGAAATTGCTAAATAAAGAAAAGGAAAGCACTAAAAAATCAGCATCTTCCAAGGCTATAACGCTGGAGAAATGTCGAGATCGATTTACCAAGCCATTTTCCCCACAATATTGTCCTGGCAAGATAACACCATCCAAGGATGACTGTGCTTTTCCTGACAAGAGTGTAATAAGTTCCTGACTCGTATTGCCCTCTACAGTAATATAGTCTCCTTTATGACAATGAACAATTGTGCTGCAGGAATGCAAAAAGAGCTTTGACTCTAGCATTGACAGGTCATTCAGTATAGGAATTATATTATTTGGCGCGCCACCCATATAATTATATATAATAGACCACAGCTTGTCCGCAGTAACGAGTTGACTATTAACGATTGTATCCAGTTCACGAGAAAATTCTGAGTTAAACCAATCAACCACTTTTTGATTTAGTGACGTTCTTTGACGGGCAATACGATATAAAAGAGAACCTACTTTTTTTAAATATTGAACATCATCCACTAACAGAACAAGACTTGATAATGAACTACCATCGTTGGAATCTACAGTATTTTTATCAATGCGAACATATCCGGAACGTTCATAAAAAGGAATCAAATGAAAGCTGCAATTAATAAATGCAAACTGAACTTGGTAATCACGATGTAAGTTATAAAGATTCGCCATAATGAGGTACATTGTTGATGAACTACGATACTGAGGCAATATCATAACCTTAGAAATAATTGCAAAATATGGATCGTCATCTTTGCTATAAAATTTTTTAAATTTGTCCATACGGTAAGTTTGTACTATATCGGAAGGAAAATCTGACAACTTGCCAATATTGACCCTTCCTGTGCCAATAATTTTCGACCCAATCTTTGCATACAGAATCAAAGCCTTTTCATCAAAATCATCATACAAAAGTCTATTCTCGTGGTCAATAGATACAAAATTATAGGCTATTTCCTCAGCATAAACTTGATAACGAAGACGAAATATTTCTCTTTTTTCTTCGAATGTTGTTGCCTGCCCGATAATGATCGTCTCCTCCTGTGGTACTTGGATTGCCTGCGCAAAATTTTTCATAAATCACTTCTCCTCTACTTTTTATTGGGAAATTTTACATTTTCCCTGAATTAATTCCATATTATAGTAAATTACCTTCAAGAAGCAATATACTTTTTGGAAAAAATTCACATTGCGAAACTAACTATTGAGGATTAGTAATTTATTACAATAAAAATTGACTAAATCGGAGGGATTTAGCATGTATAAAGTTTTAATTGTTGACGATGACATGCCTGTAAGAAAAAGGCTTAAGAAGTTTAATATATGGGAAGCCTACGGGTTTGTTGTTGAAGACGAAGCTTGTAATGGCAAGGAAGCTTTGAATATCCTTTCTGCAAAAAGCTTTGATTTGGTGATTACCGATATAAGAATGCCTGGTATTGACGGACTTGAATTAATCAGTAAAATTAAAGCCAGAAATATAGATAGTTGTTTAATATTGCTGAGCACATATAATGATTTTGAATTTGCCCAGCAGGGTATACGCTTTGGTGTATATGACTATATAACCAAACCGGTTGACGAAAATGCGCTAAGTAAAGCTTTAGCAAGAGTTAGACGGCACTTAGAAGAAATAAAGTCGGAACACTATCGATTGCCCTGCCGTGAACGAAAACTGACTGATTTAATACTGACAGGCAGTAATACAATTATCGAGGAAGCGGCAAACACTATTGAGGAGCAATTCAAACTAACAGATCAAGACCTATTTAAGACAGGCCTAATGTTAGAAAAAATGCTTTTCAATATAAATGAAGAAATCTCAAAGGTTTTCCCCTTCCTGGGAACCTTTGAGACGTTAAACTTTGACAACGCTTGCGCTAATGCAGTGTCTATTGAAGATATTAGCGAGAAATTCTTAAATTGCATCAATAAGATATTAGAAATTTTCAAAAAGTATGATCTATACCAGCCGGACAGCATCGTAAAAAAAATATGCCAATATATAATGACCCATGTTGAAGAAGATATAAAGCTAGACGATATTGCTAACGAATTAGGTATTAGCCAAAATTACACCGGCAGACTGTTTAAACAGAAAACTGGAACTAATTTTAGTGAATATGTTACCAAGATCAAAATGGAATATGCTAAACATCTTTTAGAAACAAGCATATACAAAAACTATGAAATAAGCGAAAAGCTCGGTTACAGCGACCCCGACTACTTTTGCCGTTTATTTAAAAACTATACGGGAAGTACTCCGATGAAATTTAGGAAAATGGGGACATAAAGGTTTGAAACCATCCCTTTGAGTCTAATAATTCCCGCTAGCGAAAATCAATAGGATTAGCTCTATGAGGAATAATTAATAATTAAGCGCCCATCCTATAATTAGATTCTACCTTGAGAGGGTGAAACTATGATTTCATTTTACGATACTGTTAATGCTATAGCTACTGCCTGGACGATGATCTTAACACGCTGGCTTGAAATAGAACTTTTCTCAGGCAGCTGGTTCGCAATCATCGGAAGCATGGCCGCTGCTTACGCTGCACTATATTTATTTATTGACAGGGGTCGGCTAAGAGAATTGTTCTTGTACGGCTCACTGCTTGCCGTTTCATTTGGCTACATTGATATCGTAGGAATAGAAACTGGTCTATGGGGATATAAAGCACACTTTCTTCCGCTTATTACAAGTTTATTCCCTTATGCAATTACCCTTCACCCGATCATCCATATGTTTGCATACCAGTACGCTCCTAATTGGCGTAGTTTTTTCGTAACCAATACTATTGCATTAGCTTTTTTTGCTTTTGTTGCTCAGCCATTCTATGTATGGGTGCAAGTTTTTCAACCCCTAAAGTGGAACTTTTTCTATTCGTTTATTCTTGCCAGTGTCATTTCCTTTTTAGCCAGAGCCATAGTTATTTGGTTTGCAACTATTGAGCAAAAGCATTCAACTGAAAGCAGCACTGCTATGTCTCCGGTCTTACAACCGGCAATGAAACCATTTGACAAAGAAAAGGGTGATCAAGGAATTGAATGAGAATGGGGGACTCAAGGTCGGGTTAACGCGGGTCTGACCCCAGCAAAAAAAAGGCAGTATTTATCTGTATCACAGATAAATACTGCCTTTTTATAACTTTTAGTTATCTATTCATCGCCCGGTAAGCAATATCTTTGCGATAATGCATTCCGTCAAACTGTATTGCTCCCACCGCTTTATAGGTCTTATCAACTGCGGCGGCAATGTCCGGCGCAGTTGCAGTCACGCCAAGAACGCGACCGCCGTTGGTAAGAATGGCTTCGGCGCAGGCGGTTGTGCCGGCATGAAATACGAAAGCCCCCCGCTTTTCCGCCTCGTCCAGCCCGGTAATTTTATCGCCTTTGGGGTAGTTTCCCGGATAGCCGCCGGCGGCCATTACGACACATACTGCGGCTTCATTCTTCCACTTGATATCAATTTCGCTGAGTTTGCCGTCGATACAGGCCTCCATGATAACTGTTAAGTCGGTATCTAAGAGGGGTAGGACGACCTGGGTTTCGGGGTCACCGAAACGGGCGTTGAATTCAATGACTTTCGGCCCGTCAGCGGTAATCATCAGACCGGCATACAAGCAGCCGCGATAAGGCCGGCCCTCTTTACGCATGGCGTCAACGGTGGGCTGCAATACCTCCCGCACTACTTGCTGGCGGATAGCTTCCGTCACTACCGGTGCAGGGGCGTAGGCGCCCATGCCGCCGGTGTTTGGTCCCTGGTCGGCGTCATATACCCGCTTATGGTCCTGGGCGGCGATCATGGGAATCACCGTTTGGCCGTCGGTAAAGGCCAGCAGCGAGGCTTCCTCGCCTTGGAGAAATTCTTCCACAACTACCTGGCTGCCGGCATTGCCGAAGGCGTTGTCCCGCATAATCGTGTCGATGGCACCCAGCGCTTCTTCCATGGTCATGGCAACAATTACGCCTTTGCCGGCCGCCAGGCCGTCGGCCTTAATTACAATGGGCGCGCCATGCTCTTTGATGTACGCAGTGGCTGCGTCGGCCTCGGTAAATACCGCATAGCGGGCAGTCGGTATGTTATATTTTTGCATCAGCCATTTAGCAAAGGACTTAGACCCTTCAATCTGAGCGGCACTTTGCGCCGGGCCGAAAATCTTTAAGCCATTGGTGGTAAAATCATCCACAATGGCGTGAATAAGCGGCACTTCCGGTCCTACCACCGTCAGATCAACCTGCTTTTCCTTGGCAAATCTAATCAGAGAAAAATTATCATTAACATCAATGTTCACACATTCGGCAATTCTCGCAATACCAGGATTGCCGGGAATACAGTACATCTTTGACACCCGGGGGCTCATAGCCAGTTTCCACACCAGCGCATGTTCGCGCCCGCCGCCACCGATCACCAGAATACGCAAGGTATCATCACTCCATATGGTTTTTTAAAAACAATCTAACCACGGAGGGCACGGAGTGATTTTTTTGATAATACCTGTTCCCTCTGTGTCCTCTGTGGTTCAGAAATTCCCAGTAAAATTTTATTGTCTTAATGTTTAAAATGCCGCATGCCGGTAAACACCATGGCAATGCCATGCTCATCGGCGGCTTTGATGGATTCGGCGTCCTGCTTGGCGCCGCCTGGCTGGATGATGGCCTTAATGCCTGCCGCTGCGGCGGCATCAACCGTATCCCGGAAGGGGAAAAAGGCGTCAGAGGCCAGCACCGCGCCCTGGGCTTTTTCCCCGGCCTGAACCAGGGCAATGCCTGCCGCCCCGATCCTGTTCATCTGGCCGGCGCCTACGCCCAGCGTCTGGTCATCTTTGGCCACCACAATGGCATTAGATTTTACATGTTTGACAACCTTCCAGGCAAACAACAGTTGTTCCCATTGCTGCGCTGTAGGCTGGCTCTTTGTTACCACTTTCATCTCTGTCTGAGGCACCTGGGCGGTATCCCTGTCCTGTACCAGCACTCCGCCTGATACCTTTTTTACATCCTGTTGACGCTGGCCACGTTCCGGCATGGCCGCCGCCAGCAGGCGGATGTTCTGTTTTTGCGTGAGAATATCGAGAGCTTCCTGGCTATAGCCGGGAGCGATAACTGCCTCGATAAAAACTGCGCCGATCTGCTCCGCCGCAGCTTTGTCCACTTCCCGGTTAAGGGCGACAATGCCGCCATAGGCAGAAACAGGATCAGTCTGATAGGCTTTAATGTATGCAGCTGCCGCATCAGTGCCAACGCCTGTGCCGCAGGGATTGGTATGTTTAATTATAGTGGCTGCCGGCTTGTCAAATTCGGCCACAATAGCATAAGCGGACTCTATATCCACAATGTTGTTAAATGAGAGTTCCTTGCCATGCAGTTGCCGTGCATTGGCCACACC
>JAEYSJ010000236.1 GCA_023434855.1 Bacillota bacterium
CATCTCTACCATATATCGGGAAAATTGGGGAAAGGACCGCTTTTAAGTGGTCTTTCCTTTTTTTGAAGGAAAATTGCAAATATTAACGAATTAACTGAAAAAGGCTCAAAAATTGGTCTTCCTGAAATAGTGCTGAAACCATGAACAAAAGAGGTGGTGTTTGCCATGGATGTGCCGGATACCCAAAAGATAAGCAAATCCCTGCGTCGAAGATATATCCTGGCACTTAGCATCATTGCGGTTTTAGTAATTTCGGGCCAAGGGCTTATTCAATATACGCTAACCAATCAGGAAGGTGATTCGCGAGTTATTAATATCGCCGGCCGCCAGCGGATGCTTAGTCAACGAATTGTAAAATGTGCCCTGTTGCTTGAATCGCTTATTTCCGAAACTGAACGGCGTGCCTATCGGGAAGAACTGAGCCAATCACTGAACCTTTGGGTACAGTCTCATGCTGGATTGCTGTTCGGAGATGCGGAGTTAGGACTGCGTGGCAACAACAGTCCGCAGGTGGTAGCTATGTTTGGCCGGATTGAACCGCACTTCCAGGCGATGGTGCAGGCTGTGAACGTTATTTTGGCTGGAGAAGGCCCGGATTACAACCGCAATGATACATTAGGTAGTCTTTTGTTTAACCAGGCTGAATTTCTTAGGGGTATGGATGATATAGTTTTTCAGTATGACGCTGAAGCAAAGCGAAAAGTAACAATAACCAAAAATATGGAGGTCGTAATTCTCTTTGTTACTTTTCTGACATTACTATTGGAAGTTGTTTTCATTTTTCGGCCAGGGGAAACACAACTTCAAAATATTTTTGAAGAATACCAGCGCAGTGAGACAGGTCTCAAACGCCTCTTTGATATGACTCCGACACCAATGGTGATGGTAAGTCTGAACGAGCTAAGGCTAGTGCGGGTAAACCAGGCTGCAGCCAATTTGCTTGCTATTTCTGAAAAGGAATCAACGTCCAAAACTTTATACAATTTCAGAACTACTAAGCTGGAGAGTGATGTCGCCTGGAATCACGTACTCACCCACGAAAGTTTAGTCGGAATCGAACTGCCGATGTATTTGCGGGGACATGATGCGATGGTAATGGCCTTTACTACCCGCACTAATTTTGAAGGCAAGCCTCATTTAATCCTTGGTCTTATAGACATTACCGAAAAACATATTCAGAACGTACATTTAGTGCGATTAGCCGCTACGGACAGTATGACTGGCCTCATGAATCGCCGCGCCTTCCTCGGAAATCTAGAAGTGGCTTTGCTTAAAGCGCGGGAGGAGAAAATGGTACTGTCTTTGGCCTTTCTCGATCTGGATGGTCTGAAAAATGTTAACGATACTTATGGACATCAGGAGGGTGACTGGTTTATTAGGATAATTGCTTCGTTTTTACGTAATTCAATCTGTGAAGGCAGTGCTGCCGGACGATTGGGAGGGGACGAGTTTGCCGTTATCTTCCCAGGATGTCCTAAGCAGAGGGCCAGGGAGATAATCCTCGATATTCGTGATCAGATGAAGGCGTTGGAACTGTCGTTTGGAAAGCCATATTGTCTGGACTTTAGCTTTGGGGCAGTTTCTGTTGATGGTGGGGAAGACATGGATGCTGAAATGCTTTTACAAAAGGCGGATAAAGCGATGTATCAACAAAAGCATGAACACCGGCTGGAACAAATTTCGGAAAAATAATTATAAGGATTATTGTTTAGGAGTGCTTATATGCGTTTTAGAAACAGCCTCACCGCCAAATTCATGCTGGGAATTGCTATAACTACTACGATTTTAATGACAGTTAATTTATTTTGGAACATACACCAGTATAATATCCAGGCAGAGACTGAAATGAAGGAAAAGGCGGCAGTCATTACCCAACAGCTTATCGCAACAAGAGCTTTTATTGCTCTGAAGCAGCCGGAAATCAACTCAGACTCCAATGGCGGGTATGAATTTAAGCATTTGAATCCTGCCGCAGTTGGTAGGGGTGTTGGAGAAATTTTTAACGGCTATTCCGGCTATCGGTTTAAACAGACAAGGCCGGCTGTGCGTGATCCGTACAATGCCCCGGATGCGTTTGAGCTTGAAGCAATGAAGGAGATGGCCACCGACAAAAACTTAAGCGAGGTGTGGGGATATTATGATACTGATGGTACTCGCGTCTTTCGCTATATGGTGCCGCTGCACTATGATCAATCCTGCTTGTCCTGCCATGGAAAACCCGCCGGCGAAACTGATGTAGCCGGTTATGCGAAGGAGGGGTTTTCTGACGGGGATTTTGCTGGCGCCATAAGTGTCGTTTTTCCCATGTCTTCCTTTGAAGCCGCGCAGCGGGCTAACATAACCAGCCAGACATTTTTTATTTTTTTCATGGTTTTGGCCAGCATCGGGCTAACTTATCTGATGATGGAACATATTATCATTATGCCAATCAGGGAATTGACAGGCAAAGTAGTGGAACTCGGGGGTGGTGATTTATCAGCTCAGCTTACCGATATCCAGACATATGATGAAATGCGCCGTTTGGCTGAAGAGTTTAATACGATGGCCAGTAAACTAAATCAGCTTTATAACGGCCTGGAAGAAAAGGTAAATGAGCGAACCAGCCTGCTTTACGAAGCAAACCAGCGTCTTGCTGCCCAGCAGCGGGAACTGCAGGCGATGAATGCGAGACTTACCGAAACTGATCGGCTAAAATCTGAGTTTCTGGCGGTTATGAGTCATGAATTGCGGACCCCCCTAACAGCGATACTAGCATTTGCCGAGATACTGCTGGCCGAGGGGGAGACCCTTAGTGCACTGCAAAAGGAATATCTGCAGGACATCTTTGAAAGCGGCCAACAATTGCTTGGACAAATCAATGATATTCTCGATATGTCCAAAATTGAAGCCGGACTTGCTAAGATCAACTGCAGTCAGGTTGATTTAAAGGAAGTATTGGATGGCCTGATGCGGGCAATTGCCCCATTAGTGAGTAAGAAGGAACTTAAAGTTACAGTCAATATTTCACCGGATATCCCTTATATTGCAGCTGACCGGGAAAAGGTTGTCCATATTTTGCGTAACCTGGTGGGAAATGCCATTAAATTTACGCCAATCGGAGGCTTGATTAGTATTACGGCAACTTTAATCGACCACCAGGATAAAATACCGGAAATTAAAGTAGTGGTCAAAGATACCGGTATTGGCATCAGCCTAGACGATCAGCAACATATTTTTGATAAATTTCGTCAGGTGGATCGGGCCGAATCCCGGGAATATCCGGGGAGCGGTCTGGGTTTGGCACTGGCGCGCAATTTGACCGAAATGCATGGCGGGCGGATTTGGGTGGAAAGTGAAATTGGCAAGGGAAGCACATTTACCATTGTTCTGCCCGTTATTGCGGAGGGATGCTGACAATGAACTGCGAAAAAATTTTAGTGGTTGATGACGATGAAAAGATACTTAAAATTGTAAAGCATTGTCTGGAAAGAGAAGGTTTTCTGGTTGTTACAGCAACTGACGGCGAGAGTGCATTGTCGATGATCCGGCAGTCGCAACCGGATTTGGTAGTGCTTGATTTGATGCTGCCCAAGATTAACGGTCTTGATATTTGTGGAATATTAAACACTGAGTACAACCTGCCTGTTATAATCCTATCCGCAAAAGGTGATGAACTTGACCGGATTACCGGTTTGCGGTTAGGAGTGGACGACTATATGACTAAGCCATTTAGTCCTACCGAACTGGTATTGCGGGTTCAGGCCGTTATTCGCCGTGTGCAGGGACGGTACAATACCAAGGCGAATGAGGTTTTGCTTTATGATAGCTTACGGATTGAATTCAATACAAGAGAAGTAACTATTGATGGCGTGCCTGTTAGTCTTACCGGTAAGGAATTTGAGCTGTTGTGGCTATTGGCAAGCAATCCGCAGCAGGTTTTTACCAGAATGCAGCTTTTGAACAGAATATGGCGCAGTGTTTATGAAGGGGATGAAAATACCGTGACTGTTCATATTCGGCGCTTAAGGGAGAAAATTGAGCCTGATCCTTCAGCGCCGCATTATATACGGACAGTATGGGGCCTGGGCTATAAATTCAGCTGTAGTTAGTTCTTCAAAATCGGCATTGCGTGATGCCGATTTTTTTATAGAATAAGAAAGTAAGTTTTTTGGGCAGTAGGGTGCTTTGGGGCTAGTGTTTTTGAACCGCAGAGGACACAGAGGACACAGAGTGGAACGGTTCGATATACATCTCGCGAGAAATAAGGGGACTGACTGTTATAAAGTGAATACATTGAGTTAAGGACGTAGCAAGGAATACAAGTAATAAATAAAATCCCTCTGCGTCCTCTGTGTCCTCTGTGGTTAGTCGTATTCCCAAAGCCGCGTTAGCGGTTTTTCTTTTGGTTAGTATATTTCGACAAATTTAATACTTTTGTAAGAATTGATTAATAGTGATGTAACTTAATTTTGTTATGATAATTAAAGAAATATTCGGAACTTAGTAGAAAGTTAATGCCTGGCCAGGGATATTTTGATGTATTGTTTTGGGGAGGAGCAAATGATGGAAAGGGGCGCTAAGATAGCTTTGTTTATTGGCGGGGTAGTGTCACTGCTGTGTGGCGGATTTATCGGTAAAAAGCGGGAAAACAATCTTATTCGGCCACCCGGGGCCCAAAGGGAACCGGAGTTTTTGGCAACCTGCCTGCGCTGCGGCAAATGTGCGCAGGTTTGCCCAAGGGGAGCTATCAGGATTGCCCATGGCGATAAAG
>JAEYSJ010000343.1 GCA_023434855.1 Bacillota bacterium
CTAAAGAACAATGCATAAAGTACCTTTTGCGGCAAAATCCCCTGCCGCTGATTACGGTTACGCCAAAGGAACTGGTAGACTATTATTATACAGAAGGAACGCTGGAAGGTATCCGGCCTGATGTCGCGTTTGCCCAGGCTCTTCATGAAACCGGTAACTTTCGTTACGGTGGCGATGTGATTCCACTGCAAAATAATTATTGTGGTTTGGGGACAACAGGCGGAGGAGTTAAAGGGGGCTGGTTTCCATCTACGGAAATCGGTGTAAGGGCGCAAATTCAGCACTTGCTGGCATACGCTTCCACCCGGCCGCCGTTGATGCCGGTTGTTGATCCGCGCTATGAATTGTTGAAACGCTCAAGTAATTTTGGGCAAGCGGTTACATGGACCGATTTAAATGGAAAATGGGCGGTGCCTGGCAGATATTATGGACAGATGATACTTAAGATACATGCAAATATTTTAGCGGAAAGTTAGTGGACCTTAATTTCAATAATAGTCAGGAGGGGTTTGATGTCAAATAGCGGCATGCTGGAAAAGTACGCCCGTCTGATTGTGAAAACGGGTATTAACATCCAAAATAAGCAAACACTTGTCGTTGTATCGCCGATAGAATGTGCTGCCTTTGCCCGCATGATAGCCGAAGTGGCTTATAAAGAAGGCGCAAGGGATGTAGTGATCAGCTGGAAGGATGAGTTATTCTCCAAAATCAGGTTTTTGCGCGCACCGGAAGTGGTTTTTGATGAGTTTCCGGAGTGGCAGAAGGAATTCTATATTTCCTATGTACGCCAGGGAGCGGCTTTTATTAGTATTGCGGCCGCTGACCCCGAGCTTCTGAAAGATGTCGATCCTGAAAGAGTAGCCCGAGTACAAAAAGCCAGTAATGTAGCATTGCAAGAATACCGGGAAAGCCTTATGAGCAATAAAAATGTTTGGTGTGTTGTATCAATTCCAACTCAGTCTTGGGCCAAAAAAGTTTTTCCCCAGGTATCTGCCGATCAGGCTGTTGAAAAGCTATGGGAGGCAATCTTTCAAAGTGTGAGGGTTGATACTGCCGATCCGGTTGCTGCCTGGGAAATACATAAAAAAAGCCTGAAAAGAAGCATGGATTTTCTGAATTCCAGTAAATTTAAGGTGTTCCATTATAAGAACTCACTTGGCACCGATCTAAAAATTGAATTGCCGGAAGACCACATTTGGCTCGGCGGTTCGGAATATACTCCTGAAGGAGTAGAGTTTATTGCCAACATGCCCACGGAAGAGGTATTTACTTTGCCTAAAAAGACAGGTGTTAATGGACGTGTCGTAAGTTCCAAGCCCTTAAATTATAATGGAAATCTGATTGAGCAGTTTTCGCTCACTTTTAAAGAAGGGAAAATCGTTGATTATACTGCGCAGCAAGGCCGGGAAATACTAAAAAAGCTGATTGAAACCGATGAAGGTTCCTGCTATCTTGGCGAAGTTGCTTTAGTGCCTTATGACTCGCCGATTTCAAAATCAAATATTTTGTTTTATAATACTCTTTTTGATGAAAATGCATCTTGCCATCTGGCAATAGGCAAGGCATATCCTGTGTGTATCAAAAACGGTACTAATATGAGCAAGGAACAACTGGCAAAGAATGGAGTGAATGACTCTCTTGTTCACCAGGATTTTATGATTGGCACTGCTGACCTGGAGATTACCGGCACCACGACGGCAGGCGAAGAAATACCGGTATTTAAAAACGGCAACTTTACATTCAACAGCTAAGAGTAACAAAGCAGATATAACAAGGTCTGAACCTTAAGCGATTATGGGTTCAGGCCTTTTAATATTTTAGAATTTATTCTGCAGGCAGCCTGTGCTGGTATTTTTTTGAGCCACAGAGGACACAGAGGACACAGAGTGGAACGGCTCGATATGCATCTCGCACAATCAAATAGGGATGTTGTATGTTGTTAACTGCGATGAAGGGTAATACATTGAGTTCAGGACGTTGCAGGGTTAAAAGAAATTAATAATAATCCCTCTGTGTCCTCTGTGGTTAGCCGTATCCCCAATGCAATGTCGGCGGTTTTCGTACGCATATGGCAAAAACTGCCCTTGGGTCAGGTCGAATATCGTGCTATAATGTTATGTAAACTCAAGGAGGTGGGCCGATGAACGGAAAGAATATTCGCTGGCTAAGAGGTTGTCTAGCATTTGGCCTAACGCTGGCAGTTTTAAGTCTGGGGCAGTTTTTATGGCACAATTATGCCGTTGCCCAGCCTTTGGACAAAGTACTGCAGGATGTAGACGGAGTGGAAAAGATAACCTGGCAGGATAGTCGCAGACAGAACGAGCCTGTTAACATATTTGTGACATTGGACCATCCGGCTAACTTACAAAAAACATATATGGAAATCAGTGAAAGGGCCGCCAGGGTGCTGGGCCGTCAGCCTTTTCGGGTGGTAATCAGGGATCATCGCACACCGGAACTGGAACAATTGTTTTACGATGTTCATTATTATTTTCAGGAAGCTATCACAAACGGCAATTTTTCGCTGATGGCGGACAAAGTCCGGGAAAAAGCGCGGTCCCAAGGGGCGGAAGCCAACATTTATGTGGATGGCCAATATATTTATGTGCAATTGACCAGACAAAATGATTCTTTCTATACCCTTATACCCAGAATGCCCGAAAGAGGGGAGGGCAAATACAATGGCTTACGTTGAATTTATTGCCGGTTCAGTGGCGGGAATATTGGTATTTCTGGCATTGCAGGGAGTGGATATTCTCCCTGTGGTATTTTTTCTGGGATTAGGCGGGGCGCTGTTTTATCTTAACGGCGTTCGGTTTTCCGGACGTAAATTTTTGGCTGCTTCCGGAACGGAGAACTTGCAGACAGTTTCATTTGACGATATCGGTGGTCAGGAAGTGGCCAAGAAAGAACTTTGTGAAGCTCTGGAATTTATTAAAAACGACGATCTGATAAAAACTCTGGGAATCCGCCCGCTTAAGGGTATTTTGTTAAACGGTCCGCCCGGTACAGGCAAAACTTTACTGGCCAAAGCGGCAGCGAGTTTAACCAATTCGGCATTTCTATCAGCCAGCGGGTCGGAATTTGTAGAAATGTATGTTGGCGTTGGCGCCCAGCGGGTGCGCCAGTTGTTCAAGCAAGCCAGGATTTCCGCTAAAAAGCTAAAGAAATCCAGTGCAGTAATTTTTATTGATGAAATGGAAGTGGTGGGAGGAACACGGGGACAGAAACATGGCCATTTGGAGCATGACCAGACTTTAAATGAACTTCTGGTGCAAATGGATGGTCTCACAGCCAATGAAGAGATACGAATTTTAGTTATTGGCGCGACTAACCGGGTGGATATGCTGGACCAGGCATTACTCCGGCCAGGCCGTTTTGACAGGTTGGTAAAGGTAGACCTGCCTGATAAAAAGGGACGGCTGCGGATTTTAGAACTGCATACCCGTAATAAAACTTTATCTGCTGATCTGTCTCTCGAGGATGTGGCTAAAGATACCTTTGGATTTTCCGGCGCCCATTTGGAAAGTGTGGCCAATGAAGCCGCTATTTTAGCGATGCGTGAGGATGCCAGAGAAATTACGCCCCGGCATTTTCGCGGAGCAATCGAAAAGGTAATGATGGGGGAAAAACTTGACAAGCTGCCCAACGCCGGAGAGAAGTACAGAGTAGCCATACATGAAGCAGGTCATGCTTTGATCGGCGAGCTTTTACTGCCGCGTTCAGTAGCCAGTGTCAACGTGGCATCCCGCAGCAATGCCTTAGGATATGTGCGTCAGACCCAGGAAGAGGATATGTACCTTCACACTTACGGTTACCTTAAAAACCGGATTGCCGTTGCATTAGCCGGATCGGTAGCTGAAGAAGTTATGCTTAGCAGCCGTAGTACAGGCGGCGCCAATGATTTTAAACAAGCTGCCGACCTTGCGCGGCAGATAGTATATGGCGGTATGTCCGAAATGGGTATTGTTCCCGTCGAAGATATGCCCAAGGAAAAGCTCTACAGTGCGGTTGCCGATATATTGCGGGTTGTCGAGAACGAAACACGGGAACTGGTTGGCAGATACCGCTGTGAATTAGAGCAAATAACTACCCTGCTTTTAGATAAAGAAACCATATCCGGGGATGAACTGCGGGCTCTCCTGCAAATAAACAGTACAATGGTCTGTGCGTAAGAAATGATAATTGCCTCTTAAAACAAATTATATGGTATAATAGAGCGTGTTTGAAAACACGCTCTATTATCTTGCGGGGCTTAGTGGGAGTTTGCAACCTGACAGCGTTAATCCATATATTGAAGAGGTAACTATTATGATGCTTAAATGTACTAATGACAAAATGCTGGGGGCGGCATCTGCCGCAGGCGCCTATATGTTGTGGGGAGTTTTGCCCATCTACTGGAAAGCCCTTGATCATGTTCCGGCATATGAAATTCTGGCCCATCGTATAATTTGGTCTTTTTGTTTTATGATGTTCATATTATTTGTGACTAACGGTGTGAAGACATTTCAGGATGAATGTCGTCAAATTGTAAGTGAGCCTAAAAGATTCTTCGGTGTAGTAGCAGCGTCGCTGCTTATTAGTATTAACTGGCTGACTTATATCTGGGCTGTTAACGAAAATCGTATTATTGAAACCAGCCTGGGCTATTATATTAACCCCTTAGTAAGTGTTTTGCTTGGCATTTTTGTATTAAAGGAAAAACTGTCGGTTTGGCAAGTCATTTCGTTTTTGCTTGCCTTGGTCGGCGTGTTGAATATGGCCGTCAATTTTGGGACTGTTCCCTGGGTAGCTTTATTATTGGCAATCAGTTTTGCCTTATATGGTCTGTTTAAAAAAATGGTAAGAGTCGGATCAATAACCGGTATTACCCTGGAAACTCTCATTGTCTCACCACTGGCCCTGATATATGTATCCTATTTGCAGCAGTCTGGGAAAGGAGCCTTTCAGTTTAGCTGGCAGGGTACGTCCGAACTACTGATTGGTGCAGGTGTTGTAACAGCGGTGCCGCTTATTTTATTTGCCTGTGGCGCTAATCGTCTGCCTTTAACGCTAATTGGCTTTCTGCAGTACATATCACCGACGATTGCGCTCATTTTAGGAATATTTTTGTACCATGAGCCTTTTACAACTGCTCATCTGCTGTCATTTGGTTTTATTTGGCTGGCCCTTGCTATTTTTTCGCTATCGCGGACCAAGCCATTCTGCCGGCTTGAATCCGTGCTGGAGAGAAAATGCCTGGCGAAATGACAATATAAAATGCCGTACAGTGTTTTACTGTGCGGCATTTCTTATAAATCTTTTGACCTATACTTCTTAAGTACGTTGTAAAATCTGATCTAAGTACTATTGATGAGGAGAACACTTAGGCGAACAATAGGATTTAGGATAACAGTTTGTCATGGGATAACAATTAGTGCGCGGATAACAGTTTGTCATAGGATAGCAATTGGTGCGCGGATAACAGTTTGTCATGGGATCGCAATTAGTGCGCGGATAGCAGTTGGTCATGGGATAGCAGTTGGTGCGCGGGTAACAGCTGCTCATGGGATGGCAGCTGGTGTGAGGATAACAATGACTTATGGGATCACAGCTAGTGTGAGGATAGCAATTAGTATGAGGATAACAACTGCTCATAGGGTTGCAATTCATGGGGAAACACTGCCGTCCGTCTTCTTTCTCCGCATTTTCCTGCTCAGTGATTTCAGGTTTTTCCCATTTGGGCTTTTTGCTCATGTATTTAAGCTCCTTTCTCTCAAAAATAATGGCGTACTACTACATATTATGCATGTGCACATTATCGGGGCATGTATTTCGCAGCTTTTTTATAAAAATTTGCAGTCGAAAATCAATAAAAACACCTCTTAATTTTCTTAAGAGGTGTTTTGCAGATTTTTGCTATTTTCAATGATAAAACAGTTTTCTCAATCATCGTCACAGGTGGTATCGGGAGAGACATCAGTCACACTGTTAAAGCAATGCCTGTGTCCAACATCATGGCTTGTTTCACCATCAAATTGATGGGTATGTTCCCCGCCTGCCACGTCAATGGATGGACCTGTTATCACATCAACTAAATGCCAGTGTGGTTTGTGTTTTATCGGACTGAAAGAAGTCCTGATATAGATACGGTGGACATGGCTGCCGTCGGCACTCATTGCCGGCCTTGTAGTTCCGGCCAATATATGTTGATGATCATGAGCTACATCGACTAATGTCATAAATGCATGATTATGATTCATACTATCCCTTGCCGGCGCTGTTTGGACAGGTTTGCGTTCTTCTTCATTACTCAAATTAATCCCCTCCTCCTCTAATCATGATATTCGGTATCTTTTCAAATGTGACTAGGAGTCTGTTGCAAAAGCCATTTTGGTGCAAATCCGTCCACAATATATCTACATTTATTGAACGATAAACCCAAGGTGCAGCAATTTCCTGACGTTGTTGCACTTTGGATCGAATTGCTATACAATTTAAAATTATTTAGGCTGTGTATTTAAGGAGTGATACCTGATGTTTTTTTTGCAGGGTCCTCGGATAACTTTCGAGGACATTCTTGCGGCAAAAGAGAAACGCGCGCAGCTACAGGAAGAATTGAGAATAAAGAACAATTCTGCGATTATAAGCATTACTGCTAATATTCCCGGGGCCGTCAAGTATAGTGATGAAACAGTTGATCTTGTTTATAGCGCTGTCGTCAAAATGCGCTATAAGCTACGGGAGGCGCATCTTGTCCTTAGGGAAGAACAGGTGCATCATTTGGCAACAGGGCCTGTGGCTTTGATTGCTGTTGCGGGTGCTGCCGGTGTTATCAAGGAATTTGGTGTATCGATAGAAGAGGAATTAAATTATGGACGGTTAATTGATATAGATGTTTTTGATGCCTCAGGGCGACAGATTGACCGCGCTCTTCAGGGACTAAGATTGCGCAGCTGTTTTGTGTGTGGGGGAAATGCAATAGCGTGTATGCGTTCGCAAGCCCACCAACAAGAAGAAGTCGTTTCAGCGGTAAAAAAAATGCTGGCCTGCTATCTGGCTGAAAGCACAAACTGCTGGACCGGGCTGGTAGCGGTAATCGGATCAACAGCGTTGGAAGCGATGATCATGGAGGCAGTGTGTACTCCGGCACCGGGCCTGGTTGACCGGCATAATTCCGGGGCACACCAGGATATGGATTTATATACCTTTTTAAAAAGCAGCAGTGCTTTGTCTCCTGCCATGTATCGCTTTGCTTTAGCCGGCTGGAATTATAATGGTCCTGCTGAAGGCTTATTGCCTGTTTTACGCTGTATTGGTCAAGATGCGGAAAAAGCTATGTTTGCAGCCACAGGAGGAGTGAACACTCAAAAAGGACTATTATTTCTTTTGGGGATAGTGACAGCTGCTGTGGCAAGGACGGTGCGAAACGGGTATGTAAGCAATTTCATAGAATCGACTTTGCAAGAGACTGCCAGGATATGCTGCGGTATAGTGGAACGCGAACTGGGCGGTTTGGGCAGGAAGCTGCCGGCAGGAAAAACGGCAGGTGAGCTTCTATATCTGTCCCACGGTATTACCGGGATACGGGGGGAAATTGAAGCCGGTCTTCCGGCTATTCAGTCTATGGGTTTGCCGTGTTTAACTGAGGCGTTGAATTCCGGCCTTACGATTAATGATGCGCTAGTACATTCTCTGATGGGAATAATGACCGAGGTTCAGGATACAACGATTTTAAGCAGGCACGATATGCCTACACTTGTTTTTGTTCAAAATACGGCAAAATCGATTATGGCCGATGGTGGCATGTTAACTGCTGCCGGACGAAAAAGAATCAGTGATCTTGATAACACATTTTCCGAAAAAAGAATAAGTCCGGGAGGGTCGGCTGACCTTTTGGCAGTGACCTACTTCTTATATTATGTGGAGAAACGATTTTCTCGGTAAATAAAAAAGGCTAAGATCCCTCGAAATTATTAAGAGGATCTTTAGCCTTTTTTTAGAAATGTCATGATAGCGGGATGCGCTCCCAGCCCTGGTGAGCTGGGTAAACACTAATTTCAAAAGCTTATATCAATAAGCTGTGATGATTTAACCTATGTAAGTTACTTAATGACCATAACTTCAGTCGATTTGATCAAAGCAGTAACCTGATCGCCCACTTTTAAACCCAGGTCATCCACCGAGTCAACAGTGATGGCGGAAACAAGCTCGTCGCCCTTGTAATCCATTACAACTTTTGCCATAACACTACCTTTAACAACCTCTTTTACAGTCGCCTGTATTTTGTTTCTCCCGCTGATTTTCATATAGTATAACCTCCTTTTTTATCTCTGAATTAATACTTAACTGGCAGCGCACCCCCCCTATCGCGGCATTTTCTGAGACTACTTGGAGCTCCAATTCTGCCGGGATAAGTACTATATCTATCATGCGATAATATATAAAGCAAGATACGTGCCAAACGCAAATTGCTTAAAACTCATAATGCGGTTGAATTAACTTCTGTGGATTGTACCTTTTGGGGTACCGCAATGTGTAACGCTATACAAAATAAATGCAACTAAAATAAACTATAACGAATAAATAGAATATTATATTGTTGACGGCGATTAATTTGTTTTAATTTATGATGATAGGTTATTTTCAAAGCAAAAACCTACCCGATAAGGGTAGGCTTTTTGTTTACAGTTTTGATTTTGCGGAATTTACCATAGAAAAAACCTGGTAGTATTTATAAAACAGCCAAAACAGAAACCAATCCGACAAGTACGACCAGCCGATATTCCACCATTTGAAGTATTGCATGTGTCCCATCCACACATGAAACCACTCAAAAATAATTACAAATCCTGTCCAACAACACCAGTAGAAAAACATTTTTTTAGGCAAAGGATCTGCAGGCAACCATTGAATAAAAAGATATGTGGCAACTATATAACATCCAAAGCCGTTAATATTCAGAGCCAATAAATGATTCCCCGTATATGACCATAACTGATAATGTGTCATAATTGCCTCTACAATATAAGAAGCCCAGGATGAAAAAATACAAACAGGCATAATTTCCCGCCACCGTGACTTATCGGCAAATATAATCCACACTGTCCAGTCGACAATAAACCGAATTATCCAGAACAAACAGCACCACCTCTCAGAAGTATTTTATTCGTAGATATAATATTTTAGGTGCGTGATTAATCTGTTTTCAGCCTTTTAGCACAAAAAAAGATAATGCTCAAAAACAGCATTATCTAAAGAATTAACCGTCAAGTGCGGCAAGCCGCCAAGATTTATATATAATTTTTTCTTAGAATCGGCCACCCTTTCTGCCAGGCGGGCTAAATTGTATTAAGTTTTTTATATGGTCAGCATATTAGTGGCAATGGTCGCAGCAGCCGCCGCATGGAGCGCTGCCTTTTTGTTCGCCGCAGGGTGTGTTAGTGCCTGTACCAAGTTTGAACGGCGCATTGGCTGAAATCTTTTTGGAAAAGTTATTGGCGCCACACTGCGGGCACGGTTTGCCAGGTTCGGTAGCTCCCATTTTTTGCAGCAGTTCAATTTCCTTGCCGCAATTTTTGCACACATATTCATAAAACGGCATTACTCTGTCTCCCTTCAAAAATTACTTTATAGAGTTTGTTTTAAAAAACAAAACTTTCCTTAAAATTCTTTAAAGCTGTTACAAAATACCCGGATGCTAGGCCCCCGGAAAATAGCACAACAATGCGTATTAAGCTTATACCGACGGCAAGCGTCAACAACATAAATGGGAATTTTGCAACAGCCTCTTATAGAGTTTGTTTTAAAAAACATAACTTTCCTTGAAATTCTTTAAAGCTGTTACAAAATACCCGGATGCTAGGCCTCCGGAAAATCGCACAACA
>JAEYSJ010000305.1 GCA_023434855.1 Bacillota bacterium
GTGCAAGCGCAATCAATGAATAATACGCCCTGGCGTCCCGAACAACACGTTCGGCAATCAGCCAGCCTGCACCAAAATATAACAAAACGCTGGTAACAATCCCGGTAATAGCCAGCACCGCCAAAGACAGACGAAATACCCGCTGAGCCCCGCGAAAATCTCTGGCGGCCACTTTTTCCGCCGTAATGATGGAAATAGCTACCGGAATACCGGCAGATGAAATACTCAGCGCCATAAAATAAATCGGAAAGGCCAGTTGATATAAACCTATGCCTTCCCCGCCCAGCACCCTTGATAAAAAGAACCAGTTTAACGCCCCGGTGACTTTTACAACAATCCCCGCCGCCGTTAAAATCAACGTTCCTTTAAAAAATGCATCACCCATGTATGTATACTCCTGCTATTTTAGGTTATCGTACCTTCAATAAAACAAATCGTTTTTTGCTAAGGTTCAGTGCGTTTTGAACCACGCCCTCTAAACAAATAATAGCCGACAAACACTGCTAATACTCCTGCAGTTATCAATCCCGCCTTATGTCCCACAGCATAGACGACTTGCCAGTTAGCCCCCAGCATATGTCCAAAATGCACCAGCAGCGTAATCCATAAAGCTGATCCGGTAGCTGTCAGCAAAACAAATTTTACAAAATTTACCTCGGCAAAACCGGCAGGCAGTGATATAAATGTCCGCACAATAGGCAGTATCCGGGCAGCAAAAATAGCCGGTTGCCCATAGCGGTCAAACCATCGTTCTGTTAACTCCAGTTTCTTCTCGGAGAGCAAAATATATTTGCCGTAATGCAACACCAATGCCCGTCCTCCATACCTGCCGGCCAAGTAGGATACAATGGCTCCTGTTACTTCTCCAGCCAAACCGACAACAATTGCCAGCGTAAAATCCAATTTTCCCGCATATACCAGATATCCGGCGAATCCAAATATTATTTCGCTGGGAATGGGGATGTTGGCGCTCTCCAGGGCTGCCGCAATGGCAATAGCGGCATAACCGTTAGTCTGAATATAGTCAATAATTATCGTAAATAATTGCTCCATACTATTTCTCCTTACATAGTATTTGCCTTTTTCTCTATTTATTCACAACTTGTCTGAAATCCTCTATAAAATGATAAAAAATTATAAAGAATGATTATCTGCTGTAGTTTTAAAAAAATCTCTTATTTAAACTGTTATAGCTATTTATGTTCTCCAGATTTTATGATAATATAATCAACAGAGCATGTAAGGTTTGTTCGGAAAATGTTGCCTGATGTATTTCAGGCTACCCTGAAAGGAGGCTCATATGGGCCTGTTGAGTATTTTCACCTTTGGTTTCTCTCTATTCATTCTCTGGAACACGCTATCTGAATTAATTCATGTCCGACTTGGAGCAAATATTGGAAACAGTGAGCATGATGTTAAAGAATCCATGGATGATTTAGATGACATAGCTGAAGATGAAACACTGGAAATTTCCAAAGAAGTGGAATTGGCCGGCTTGATTCCGACTACACTGATTAACTTGGGCTGGATGGGTTTTGTGTGCTATATTGTACGTACCAGTCTGAGCGGCATCTTATTTAAAGCGGCCATACTGCTGTTTGCGGCAGAATTTATCATCGTCCTTCAGGCGGCGCTTACCGGAACCGGTGGTAATGATGATGATCACGATTTCATAGCTATTGGACTGTACTTTGCAGAATTATATTTTGCCTTTAGTTACATAGTTTATTGCCTTGACGGCGCTTACCGTTTTCTGTCTTCCCTGCTCCATTAATCACCATTCATTCTTTTCGCAAAGTGATTATCCTGGCGTACGCTTATAAAGCACTATTTGTTCTAAAACAAATAGTGCTTTATTTATTCCCTCTTTTGCAAATCAGATAACGAATCTGTTTCGTCTAACTAATGAACCCTATGTATTAATATTTGCAATTATGGTAATATTGATTTATTAGCCAAGCTTGTCACTAAGTAGCATTGCACTACTATTATATAGGAGAATAATCCCATGAAAACTTTTACTACAATTAGTGAATTGTTATCTATCGCCACTGAGCTGCAACAGCCGCTGTCGGAAATTATCTGGCAGTATGAGGCTGAGCGCAACCAGCGCCAGCCGCAGGATATTTGGAATGAAATGCGGACTGCCCTTAAGGTAATGCGGGAAGCCGTTGAAAAAGGGTTGCATCAAACAGACAAGTCTTTCAGTGGACTTGTCGGCGGTGACGCCAGCCGTATGGCCCAGCGGCTGTCAGAAAACAGCTGTCTGGGCAGCACAACAAGCGCCCGGGCAGCAGCCTATGCCCTGGCGGTAAGCGAAGTTAACGCTAACATGGGTAAGGTAGTGGCCTGCCCAACAGCCGGCTCTTGCGGCATCCTGCCGGGAGCGATGCTGGCAGCTGCCGAGTGCCTCCATTGTGATGAAGACACATTGATACGAGGATTGTTCACCGCCGCCGGCATTGGCATGATCATTGCCGAAAATGCCTCGATTGCCGGAGCTATCGGCGGCTGCCAGGCAGAATGCGGCTCAGCTGCCGCCATGGCAGCGGGAGCCATCGTCGAGATTGCCGGCGGAACCCCGCAACAGGTCAGTGAAGCACTGGCCCTGGCTTTAAAGAACTTGTTAGGCCTGGTATGTGATCCTGTAGCCGGTCTGGTGGAAGTGCCCTGCGTAAAGCGCAATGCTTTTGGTGCCGCCCATGCCCTGCTGGCCGCCGAAATGGCGCTGGCCGGCATCGAAAGTGCCATCCCCGCTGATGAAGTCATTGACACCATGTACCAAATAGGCTTGGCGATCCCCAAGTCCCTCCGGGAAACATCGGAAGGCGGGCTGGCCAAAACACCGACGGCCCAACGAATTACCGAACGGCTACTCAACAGTTGATAGCTAAAAAACTAAACACATTCTAACCACAGAGGACACAGAGGACACGGAGGAATTATATTCCCTTATGGCGATGTATATCGCCCCGTTCCGCGCTGTGTCCTCTGCGTCCTCTGCGGTTCCAAAATTTTATACAAACCGTCTAATCAGTTAAACATCCTACCATACTATTTACGACAGCATCTCCAGAAAAGCCTGCACCCGGGTGCGGATTTGTTCCCTGTCGCCTTGGGAGAAATCAGTTTCAATTCGCAAAAGCGGTATATTATGCTTTTCCTGCAGATACTCCTTAAGCACCCGGCTTTCGACATTATAGGTATGGCACCCTTGCCAGATAATATCCACTACCCCGTCTACCTGGTAATCATCAATAATGGAGTCAAATTGCTCCAGCCTGATAGGGTTGGGACTCATACAAGAACAGGGGGTCATCAGGTATTTTTCGGCGATAGCTTCCAGCGGTGGTTTTGTTTCGTCAACAAGCCTTACAAATTGCTTCATACCTGAGCAGTTTTCCATATAGACCACGGCAGCGCCGCATTCTTCAATTATGTCAATAACCTTTTCTACGCCGACACCTGTCGGTACACCGGTTACTACAATACGCTTGGCGCCTTTGGGAAAGGCCGCTTCGCCGGCAGCCAGCTTTTCGTCGATTATGTCAATCATGTCCTGAATTTGTTCAGCAAATTGATCCCTGTCCAAAATGAAATTCCGGCCCCACATCAGTTTCAACATATCCCTGCCGGAAACAGGTACAGGGTCATGCCGCATGAAGGCCCCCAAACGCTGCATCAGCAGCCGTTCCATGTTCAACTGTCGAATAGCCACCCGTAGACCTTCCTCGGTAATTGTTGTATCCAGTTTCTGTTCAAGTACTGCTTTTAATTTTTCCACTTCCCCCAGCCAGTAGTCTTTGGCATCCGGTTCAGCATAGCTGGTTGGCAGACGCATAACATGCACCTGTTTAAATTTGCCCATCAACTCAAACATCTTTTTCTTGCCATCACAGGTTGTTTCACCAATAACCAGGTCAGAATGAAGAAAATAGGGACATTTATCGGTGACCGCCATACCATATGATGATTTTATCAGCGGGCAGAAATTCCGCGGCAGCGCCTTTTCTCCATCAGGAATGGCTTCTTCCTTTGTTGCACACAAGCCAAAAGCTAAAGCTCCGGCCGCTGTTATCAGCTCCTGCGGCGCAAAAACGCAGTACATTCCAACAACTTTCTTTCCCGTTTCTTTGGCCTGTTTGATCAGGGTGTTCATGTCTGACATTCTTTTCTCTCCTCTGTTGGCCGGTTACTTAACCAGCCTATTATTTTTTCTTCAATTCGTCCCAGGCAAACAAGGCGGCGCCGATTGCGCCGGCAAACACCGCCTGGTCAGGTATGCACACAGGCGTTCCCAGTTTTTCGCCTAAAACTCGTCCCAACATCCGGTTCTGCGCCACCCCGCCGGTAAAAACCACCGGCCCTTCTGGCTGAATGCCGGCAGCCATAGCGGCAATTCTTGCAGCAATCGAACGGTAAAGGCCATGCAGCACAGCCTGCCGGGAGAACCCCTTATTAATCAGGCCGATCACTTCCGACTCAGCAAATACTGTACACATAGCATTAATAGTACATACATCTTCTTCCGCCGGACAATCCATATGTCCGATTTCTTCGACAGTAAGGCCCATGGCGTGAGCCATGACCTGTAAAAACCGGCCCGTACCGGCAGCGCATTTGTCATTCATGACAAAATCCAGCACTTTCCCTGTTTTCTCCACCCGGATTGCTTTGGCATCCTGTCCGCCAATATCAATCACCGTATGGGCCCCTGGCCATAAAAAAACCGCCCCCCTGGCATGACAGGCAATTTCTGTGACTGCTTTCGTAATAAAGGATAACCCCATACGTCCATATCCGGTACCCACAATATACGCCAAGTTATCCAGGCCGGCATCCCAAGTATTTATAGCTTTTGCCAGCAGTTCCGTCGATACCTCAGCGGGACTCCAGCCTGCCGGGGCAATCCAGTTTTCCAACCGCTCTCCATCATAAAGAGACACCTTAACCGCCATTGAACCCGTATCGAGCCCGGCAACAATTTTTTTGTTATTTGCCATCTCATTCACCATAACATTCAAAGATTAATTATTGATATTCTAAATATTTATTCTATATTATTACAAGTATTCCTGCATCCCCAAAGCAGGCAACCTTAAAATTTGGGTTCGAACCTTTCAAATTTATTTCCGCAATCGGCAGAAAGGGTGGTCATGGACTCTAGTACTTGTGACAGATGGCAGCGAAATTCCGTCTACCCTTTCTGTCAGACTAGCGAGATCGCGTTTAATTTCTCTTTCAATCTAGTCAGTTGACATTTCCTCCTCACCAATATATAATATATTTATTGTTGATAAAGAATAAATTAATATTTGCTTTGGGGCGTAGCCAAGCTGGTAAGGCACGGGATTCTGACTCCCGCATTCGTAGGTTCAAGTCCTGCCGCCCTAGCCAAAGGACTCACTAGCTCAACTGGCAGAGCAACTGACTCTTAATCAGTAGGTTCACGGTTCGATTCCGTGGTGGGTCACCAGAAAAATCAAGCCTTCGCGAATTCGCGAAGGCTTTTAGTATGCTAGATTTTCATTTATCGAACTGTTGGTGACAACTGCTTTTAGCAGGGTTAACAAAAACAGCTATATGCCAATAATCATTTCAGAAAGCAAAAATGAGAACCTCGTCTTTTATTCCACTTAGAATTTATAGGTAATGCCAAGTCCGAGTCCTTTAGTAATAGCATTTACACCAATATTCCCAAGATTAGTTGTATTTACTGGAAAATTGCCGTACTTATATTGAGAATAAAATACATTCAAGTCCAGGTTTTTGTCTATGGCATAGCCTAAACCTAAAATAAAGTAATTGAAGTCTTTGCCAATTGCTACAGTGCTATAATTGATAAGCTTTTTATTTATTGGAGTTAATTGTGTAATACCAATTTGTATATTTGATTTATTATTTTCAAAGCTTGATACAGTCGAAACATAACCGTATTGGGGTGTAATATTGAACCGCAATTTTGCCTGATTAACACCTGTAAAAACGGTAAGGCTGTTGTTGATTTTATATAATAAATTAAATTCCTGAGACCGTAATTTAAAACTTTCTATCCCTTCAAGTACACCTGACGCAGAGTAACGGTATAAATCACGTGACTGCGGACTGCCGTTGTTCTTATATTGAAATGCAAATTTTTTACCCAGACCAACAGTTAAACCATAGTCAAGATTGTTTTCACCTTTGTAATAATCATCAAATTCCATTTTTGAATCCAGATTAACTGAAACATCCAATGCCAGCTTTCCTGCTGAGAAATCATTGAGTGGGGTTGCAAAGGCCACCGAACTGCTGAATAAGAGCACAGACGCAAGTAAACCAATTTTTTTCATGACATATTCTTCCTCCTTATTGTTTATTTTTGTACGATTCGACAAAATTATGGATAATCCTGCCGAAAAATGGAAAATTATCAAAAATATTATAATTTTTGATAAAATGTTAGAATATATTGTCTTTATTTTGCACCTTCTAATAATAGAAACGTTTACATAAGGCAATTCAAATACAATAACAAAAAACGAGGGACAAGGATTATATATATTCCCTGTCCCTCGCTTTGTTCTTTGCCTTTTTTCAGTAGTGTTCTCACGATAAAATTCGCCGCACACCTTCATTTGCTTAGGGTATTAGCAGTCGCACATAGTTGATATTGCTAATTGCCATTCAATCAAATTAAGTTATACTCTGAACTCTGCCACCATAGCCTGGAGCTCTGTTGCTATTTGGGATAACGTCTGACTTGAAGAAGCGATTTCCTGCATAGAAGCTGATTGTTGTTCGGTAGCTGCTGAAACATTCTGGGCTTCCAGAGCGTTTTCTCTGCTACTTTTATCTATGTGTTGCACCGATGAAACAAGCTCCTGGCTTCCTTTTGCAATCTGGTCGATGGATTGGGTAACATCTTTGACTTGTAAAGATAATCGTTCCACAGTATCCGCTATGGCTTTGAATGTCTCTCCGGCCATTTCCACAACTTCGATACCCGTCTTCACGCATTCATTGCTGGAGTGGGTAGCGCTAATAGCTTGGGTCATATCCATCTCGTTCTGTTGAATCAAACCAGTTATTTTTTGCGCTGCTTGGTCGGATTGTTCCGCCAATTTACGTACTTCCTCGGCAACGACCGCAAAACCACGCCCAACTTCGCCTGCCCGTGCGGCTTCAATTGCAGCATTAAGCGCAAGTAAATTCGTCTGCCCTGCTATCGAAGAAATCAAAGTTACTATTTCCCCGATTTCCTTTGACCCTTGAGCAAGCTTTGCAATCGTTTTCTCAACCGCAGCGGCTCCCTCGCCAATGTTCTTCATCTGAACTACAGCTTTATTTATTGCATGGTGTCCTTGGCCGGTAGATTGTGAAGCATCTACAGCCTTATTCGTTATATCTTTGCTGGTACTCGCAATCTGGGCAATACTTGTAGATATCTCTTTCACAATAGCCGACATATTATTAACCGCAGCTGCCTGTTTGTCCGAACCTTCAGCTATCTGACAGATTGACCCTGCCACTTGGTTTGCAGCGTCAGCAGACTGTTGCGCACTCGCAGTCAATTCTTCGCTTGAAGCTGCAACATTGTCAGCAGAAGCGGAAACTTGACCGATAATCCCTTGGAGCCTCCGCTTCATGGAATTGAAAGACCCTGATAACTGTCCAATTTCATCTTGGGAATCAACGGACAAATCAGCTATGCCTAGATTGCCTGCAGCTATTTGTTCAACCTGTTCGGCTACGGCAACAATCGGGTTGGCTATCTTCCTACTGATATATAGCGCCAACAATCCAGCAGCACTTAAACCGAGCAGAGAGATAACGCCGGCAATTACAAGGTTGTAAAGCAGTTTTTGCCTGTTTTCTTCCTCTTTGGCAGCCACCAGTTTTTCGATGTCATCCACCCAGTTGCCAGTACCAATGACCCAGTTATAGGGCTGAAACTTTAAACTGTATGCCCGCTTCGGCAACGCTTCGGTCTCATTGGGTTTGGGGAACCAGTAGTTGGTGTAGCCCCCTCCAGGTTGAGAGCCGTTGTTGATAAGCTCCTGAATAAATTTATTTCCCTTTTTATCGACATCCTCCAGACGGCTTTTGCCTTCAGTAGGTCTACCGAGCAATACCACGTTGACCCCATCGGTAGTGTCAATCCAGAAATAGTTACCCTCATCAAAACGCAAATCACGGACCAAATTGGCCGCCCATTTCTTGGCTTCGGTTTCTGTCAGCAGACCTTTTTGCTGCTGCTTATATATTCCGTCAACCAGGCTGCTCACAGTCTCCACTTGCAGCTTGATGCTACGGTCAAATTGCGCATAAAGAATGGCCCGGTATTCTTTTATGTCGTTATCGTTCTTACGAATGGTATCAATCACGTAATAACAAGACAGCACAAATACAGACACAAGACCTGTCAGGACTAATGCTACAATTAGTTTATACTTTAGTTTAATCACGCTATCCCCCCCAGTATTAATAATATAGACAGGCTACTTAAAGAAAAAGTAAAATAGCTTATCTCTTAACCAGCTCATCAATCGGACTAAAAATCCACTAGTAATGAAATGGCAATTATTAGCATATCCGGTCTTTTTTTCATACCACCTTTCCCGCCAAAAAATCATTAAGTGGAGTTGCAAAAACTACCGAACTAATAAGAGCATTACTAGTAGTAAACCAATTTTTCACAACATAATATTCATTAATATTGTTTATTTATGTAAAATTCGACAAATATTTCGACAATCCTTCCGAAAAATAGTAATTTATTAAATTGGCTTTAATAAATATTTTATAATCCAAAATATTCTCTCTCGTTTGTACTTTCTATTTCAGCAACGCGTACCATAATACAATTCATTTTATATTTTCTATCTTGCACCTTTCCCTTCGTAAGTTGCCATAATAGCTTTTATCTTTTCAACAATCATTTTCATAAATATACCTATGGCAATGTAAGCAGGTAAGCTATAGTAAACCTTCCATTCTACCGGCACATAGAAACCAAACCTTTCCAGTAAAGGCTCCAGGATGAAACTAAATACACCGGACATAAGAATAGTTGCGATCAAAAAACTTCGCCAGGAGCTGCAGTATTGGTATACCAGCGCATATATAACAGGAAGCAGGATATAATCAATTGCAGTAGACGGTGGGAAGACAGGTATCAGATCAACAGGATAGTACCACACGCCCAATTCGTATCCGACCTGGTCGAGCCAAATACTCACCGTCATTACTGAAAATCCATAAAAGGTAAGTTCCAATAACCGCTTTTTATCCACCAGTTTCCACCAAATGTATAAGGAAACAACAGCTAGTACTACTTCGAACCACCAGCTTAGTGTATTGAAGTCAGTGTCCAGCCAATTGTCTATTCGGGCATAAGACCATTGCTTTAAGATATAGGCAAGTTGTTCATCGGTAGGAGATGTAGGAAAGGTGCGGATTCTTTCTAACATTGAATCAAATTACCCCTTTATGTATCAAGTTTTGGCAGAATTGCACTGCATTAGTTTAACCAAAAAGCAAGTGCAATACACTGATAGGCAGAATAAGACCACCGCTCAGTTGGTTTTTCTAAAATCTTCCATTACTTTCCTGACTGCTTTTAGTGCCAACCGGCCAAATACATCAAAGGTTGAGTCTACTATTTTATACAAGATTACACCAAGCATTATTTCAATAACAAAATTCCAGTCTAAATTTATTTCAGGCATATCATCACCCCGCTAATATGTATGGGGAAGAGTATAAGTAAATGACAGAGTATAAATAAATAAGATTTGACCGTAAAAACATAAGACAGGGACTATGTTTTTTAAAACACTATCCCTGTCTTCGCATTTTTAATTATATTATTTCTGACACTCGCAACTCTTATCTTTATTTTGCTTACAATTTTTTTGGTTCTGGTCCATCATCTTAGACCCATCTCCGTCGGGGCGCCCTGTAGACTGTGCATTTACAATTCCTGTGCCAATAATTGAAACCGCAATGATACCACTAATAATTAAAGCCATCAATTTTTTATTCATTTCTCTCCCCCTTTCTTAAGAATATTATACCACATTGGCCAAGTTCTTCCTAGCTGAGAAAAACGTTCCGCTTTCGAACTCGGAAGATCTTGTTAGAAAACCCTAACGCAGTTTTGGGACACGCTAACCACGGAGGACACGGAGGGTTATTATTAATACTCTTATTCCCTGCGAGATGTATCGAGCCGTTCCACTCCGTGTCCTCCGCGTACTCCGTGGCTCAAAAATTCTAGCACCAGGCTGACACCGACCCAAAAACTTATGTTTATACTATAAAAAAAGCGACCATCTCAAGGCTGTTATGCAGCTCTTAAGATGGCGCTTGTGTGTAATGAAAACTGTCTGGTATCAGAAACTACTGTTTTGTTGCACTTCCGTTTCTCTAATAGCGGAGTAAATTTCATACTCGTCTTTTCCTGTAGCATCGATAACCGGCACTCCGGCATTTGCTACATTACTACTCGTTCCACTCACGACAACGGCAGCAACATCACTGGCATTTTCGGGGCTGACTACTGTATAACCCCGCTCTTGAAGGTTCTTTTTAACACTGGATAATTGATCATCCACTGCTACTTTTATGCTTGACATGAATACACCCCCTTTGGTGATTAGGATGTCCAAGTTTTCAGCAAAAAAACATATGGTTGAAAAGAAATAAAAGCCATACTATTTCTGAAATATATGTTGCTAGAAAAAGTACAGGGGACAGGATTCTGTCTGCGAAACAGAATCCGTCCCCTGATTTTTAAAGGAGAGATGAGCAAAAAAGGTATGAATTAGAATTTATACATAATTTCAAAATACGGACCCGCTTGTTTTAGTTGCGCGCTGTCTCCGTTATCTTTACCATCGTTAATCGACAGGTCAAAGGTCCGGTAGGCTACGGATGCGGCTGCCTGCTTGTTAAAGTTGTATTTGGCCCCTATTTCCATATCGTAAAAATGACCGTATTTTCCCAAGGGCAAACCACTGATCTCGGTGAAGCCGGTAAGACCGCTTTCACCCTGCAGCTTTGTTGATGCCCTGAAACCGATGGTGGGTATCACTCCGGCAAAACTTTTACTTTCTGTTTTGGTGTTATTCGAGGAATCAGTACCGGTAATACTGGTATCAAACTTAAAACCCTTTAAATCAACCAACCAGCTCGTATCTACAGCCTGCGACTTAGTAATTGGCCGCAGCCAGGTGAGCCGGTAGTAATCAACGCCAAGATGGGAGTCAGTATTATATCCGTCGATAAATTGAGTGCCACCATAAGAAATAGGCTGGGTTATTGTTTTTGCGCCGTCAAAGCTCCAGTTGGTATAAGATAACCGCAGATTGCCGGTTAACCACAACCGGTACTCTGTAGCATTTTTATTATCCATGCCAAGATCATTTTTAAAATCGACATCCTGGGTAGAAGAAATGCCGTTGACATAGTGTGATTTAAAAGTCAGGCTTGGCTGGAAATACCCTAACTCTAAAGTCATACCATCACCACTGGCGGCAAATACTACACCATTCATAGCAGCGATCAGCAAAATAGTAAAGATTGTTATTCGCGAAATAGCTTTCATGTTATGATTCCTCTCCTCGTTGCCCAAATGTTAGTTGTTCAATTGCTAGTTGTTTAGTTGTTTAATTTTGATATTTCCAGGCATTCACCCCAGTCGATTATATTATTATTATCCCATTCCAATAATCGACATTATTCATCAAAATATTAATGCTGATATTTAAGCATTTTTATTAATCTATATGCAAAATAAGCCTTTAAAGGTATTCAGAATGTAAGTATAGCCATTTACCTAAGACAAAGAATTGTGTATAAAAAGCAGTGACCGGTCTCCTTTATAGAAAACCGGTCACTGCTTTTATGTATGAATTTACATGCTAGTTGGGAAATTAAATTATTACACCATTGTATCTATAATTATTTCCCGGATAATACCAACCGTGCGGACATACCGCATTTAGGACATACCTTGCCTTCCTTGGTGTCCTGGCATTCTACGCAGTAAACGGTAAAACAGCGGGGACATTGGTATTGTACATCCTGATTACTGCCGCATCTTTTACATTCAGCCATTGCAATCACCTCCTTAGCATCCAAAACAATCAACAGTAAAGTTAATCATTTTTATCCGGCTGATACCCTCTTCCAGACAAATACTATTTATACAGCAATAGTCCTGGGGAATATTGAACATGTTGGCAAAAGGCAGGCCCAGCAATTGACACAGCAAAGTACGATTAAAACCTGCATGCCCAACGACCACAATGTTGCCTGTTGATGTTGACATAATATCTTTTAATGCAGCCAGCGACCGCTGACCGCATTCGGCAAAACTTTCCCCACCGGATATCCGATAATTGGCAAAATCAGTTCCCCGTTGCGCATATTCCTCCGGATAGCGAAGGGCAACCTCCGAAAAAGTCAAGCCGTCCCAGTCACCCATATTGATTTCCCTGAGGTCCTTCCGTGCCACAGGCTCAAGTGCCAAACCAGCACCAATTTGCCTGGCGGTATCAAGTGAACGGGCTAAGTCGCTGCAATATAATCCGGCAATCTCCACACCGGATAACATAAGACCCACCTGCCGCGCCTGGTCTATCCCCTCCTGGCATATGGGAATATCAGTATGGCCTATGTAGCGCCTTTTTCCGTCAGCATGCTGTATTTTTCCGTGCCGCATCAGATAGATCATTCTCGCTGCCATGGCTTTACTCCAATACTTTAATCGTCCTTTTACCCACCCGTGGAGCCATCTGGGTTGTCCACTCTTTAAGTTTGGCTACAATAGTGAGTCCTCCGCCTTGCTCGGATTGCCGTATGGCAGCCACATCCCGCAGCGCCTCAGCCAGTACTGCCCGGGCCTGATGATTGTCACTCCCCATCGTTGTTGCTTCCACTTCAAGATCAGTCTTTCCTTTATGATAAACTACAGTGGCCGTAAAATCAATAATTCCTGCAAGCGGAAATATGGCTTCGTCCAAATCCGCCATAGTCAGCCAGCTTTCCTCCCCGACAGAGACTCTGCCCACCAGTCTTTCTTTCACCGGGGCCAGGCGGCGCAACACTGTGCCACAGGGACAAGGTTCAGGAATAAAGCGGGAAAAATCACCGGTGCGATAGCGAATAAGCGGCATACCCCGCCTGGTCAGCGTGGTAATGACCACTTCCCCCCATTCACCGTCCATTACCGGGTTACCAGTCCCGGTATCTATTATTTCAAAATACAAATCACCTTCCCGCAAATGGTATCCGTCATGAACATCGCACTCATTACCACCGCCTAATCCCATTTCCGTCATACCATAATGCTGGAACACCCTGCAATTCCATATCTGTTGCAATTCCCGCGCAACTGCCTGGGGAATGTAGTCAGTGCATAACATCATGCTTTTAATTGGCAAGTTTATATTTTCCCTGACGCAATATCTGGCCAAAGCCAAAACGTGTACCGGAACCCCGATAAGCGAGTCAACCTGCCGCTCAGCCATTATGGCCACAGTTTCAGGAACGCTGCGAACAAAACCGTGGGGAATAGCCTCAACACCCAGCCGCTGCAAAGCGATGAGCATTAAATCCCCCAATCCGCCCGGTCGTTCCCCCGGCAGCAAAATTAAATGACGGTTACCTGGCCTAACCAGCGTCGACATACACCACTGAAAAAAGTCGATCGTTGATTCCTGGTCTTCAGGAGTAAAATATAGTCGTTTTTCCGTACCGGTTGTCCCGGAGCTGGCCAGCGTAACAACCTGGCTGATCTCACTCTGCGAAACACATAACATTTTGTGCCCTTGTTCACGAATATCGTCGGCGGTAATAAACGGCAGGCGGGCTAAGTCGGCCAGGCAATCCAGCCTATTACCGGCAAAGTCTGCCAAATGTTTCCGGTAATAGGGGCCGGCAGCATGTGCTGCAGCAATCACCTCATTCAGCTTGGCAAGCTGATAGCTGTCAATAAGTTCCTTAGTCAGGCTGTCCACTGGCACTCCCACTTTTCGAGCCAGCCAGCCTTGGACTGGAGTTTTAGGGAATACCTGTTCAGTCATCATTACCACCTCTGCCGCGATAAAGAGCCTGTCCTCTACTGGAAGTAAGATTGTAAGCACAGAAAGGAATCAGTTTACCGTCCTGGCTGACAATATGGATAAAACATTCTTTGAGACGCTCCAGGTCAAGGCTCCAGGCATCCTGAAAGGCCATGCCTGAAACGGCTAGAGTATATATTGTGATCCGTTCCAGGAACTCATCAAAACTATCTTTGGTTGCGTCTCCGGCAGTCCCGGCACAACAGGCCGTCTCTCCGGTCCCGGACGCTGCCGCCCACTGCCGGGCAACAAAATCCCGGGCATTTGCCGCCCCGGCACCATTGCCCACAGGAGAAGAACAGCATTTACCCCCCTGTGCCTGACCCCTTGATTTAAGCTGGCCATCAGGCATCAGCACAAAATTGCCATTAAAGGAACAGTAGGCATTTTCTCCGCCTGGCGGGTGGAAATCCGCCGCCTTCATTCGGCCCCCGGTCTGCCGCTCTATTTCACGGATAACCTCAGGAATGGTTAGGCGGCTGCCATCAGCCGGCGGCTGGGGATACCTGCCGAAGTAGCTTACAGGCTGAAAGTGCACTCCCCGCACTGCCGGCATGTTATCTATGGCAAACTGTAATATGGCCCCAATATTGTCTGTATTTACTCCTGGCGCCAGTGTTGGTGTTAATACTACACCCAAACCCCCCTCGGCGCAGCGCCGGATAGCTGTCATTTTTTTTGCAAGCAAAGGCGCACCCCGCATTTGCTCATAAATGGCATCCTTCGTACCGTCAAATTGTAAAAAAACACAATCCAACCCTGCTGCCTTCAAAGATTTTACATAGGTATCGTCCTCAGCCAGTCGTAAGCCATTAGTATTAAGCTGCATAAAATTAAAACCCAGCGACCGTCCCAAGGCAATAATCCGGGGTAAATCATCCCGCATAGTCGGTTCCCCGCCGGACAACTGTATATTGTAAGGACCGCCGCTCGCCAGCAGCATCCGGTACCAGCCTTCAATTACGGAGATATCCGGATCATCCCCTTTGTTCCTGGAACTGGCAAAACAGACCGGACAACCTAAATTACACCGCTGGGTAACTTCTAACAGTACGCAGCATGTATGTTGGCGGTGTTCCGGACAAAGTCCGCAATCAAAAGGACACCCCCGCTCCTCTTTAGTCGCACATACCGGCGGCTGGGAAGGCGGTTTGGGCCGCGCCCATGCATGATACGCCGGCTCGCCCTGCCAAATGCGTGTCCGGAAATGGCCATGTTCCGGACACGTTTTATCCAGGTATATGCTGTCGCCGCACGCCACCCGCACTGCCGGTATCCGCCGCAGACATTCCGGGCAGACGCTTTCCGTTGTCGCCAGCATTTTCTCCCGGCTATTATCACTATCTGCCGCCATCAGCATTCCAACCTTTCAGAAGGCTGTTTTAAAAATACCTGCCTGCTGCGCTGCTTTTTGGCTACTTATTTACGTAACCCTCATCCCGCTTCGCATCCGAATACTTTTAAACAGCCTTTTCTTAATCCCAAGACTTCCACTTCTGTAAGTGGGAGTTCCACTTTGTTGCTTCGGTGGGGATTGAATCCCCCACCGAAGTATCGATGTCCAGCTTTAGCTGGACGAATTCGCGATGTTGTGTATTTTAACACACTCTTTTAACATTGCCGTCCGGCAAGGTAATTTTCGAGAAATGTTTCAAAATCCGCCTTGCTCTTGTCAACAGTTTCAGGCGGATAGATTACTTTTACCGCCACATCCCCTAACACGCCTTTAGCCTTTGTGCCGTCCGGCCAGACAGCATTAAAGAAAGGCCGGGGAAATTTACGGTTGACTTTTATCTCGGCCACCTTAGCAATATACTCCACAAAATCATCATCAATATTAAAATTCAGCCGGTACTCAAAAACCATGTCGCCGGCAAAGCAATTCTCAACTTTTTTACATTCAAAATTACTCATAGATGTTTTCTCTCATCAGCTTTGTACAATATCTTTCACCGCCGCTATACAATAGTCAACTTCGGCATCAGTTGTAAAACGGGAAAGGCTCAGACGAATACTGCCCCGGGGTGATAAACCGAGTTGAGTGAGAATGCGGGGCGCGCAATGCAAACCAGTCCGGCAAATGATACCAAAGCTTTTTTGCAGTATTTCGCCTACATCCTCAACCTCCCAGCCGGGAACAGTAAACGCTATTACAGGTGTGCGGTCCGGGGAAACGTCTATTACAGCCGCTCCGGCCTGCGCAAGCCCCCCGGCCAATCGCTCGACTTTTGCCAGCAAAGCAGTGCGGTCGAAGGGATTTTCCTGCAGCCAGGTCAGTGCCTGACCAAGTCCGGCGAATGCCGGATCATTAGGCGTACCGGCCTCAAAGCGAATCGGCATTTCCTCAGGCATCGTGTCAAGTTCACTTTTCACACCTGTACCGCCCACCCACACCGGCTCTAAAATCGTCGCCGGCGCAATATAGAGTCCGCCTGTTCCAGGTGGTCCCAACAGGTATTTATGTCCGGTAAAGGCTACTAAATCAGCTCCCCATGCTTCAGGCAGCACTTCGGTGAAACCCAGTGTCTGCGAAGCGTCAAGCAAAGTAGCGGCACCGGCCTTTTTGGCCAGATCACACAATAGTTTCGCATTATTCACACTGCCGGTAACATTGGATGCATGAGTAAAGGCAACCATTTGCGGAGAAAATTTACGGATGGCGTCTTCCAAAACCTCCGGAATAATCCGTCCCTGATTGTCAACAGGCACAAACTCTACCCGGCGGATGCACTGGTGTTGCAGCAAATAATGCAGCGGCCGCAAAATTGAATTGTGTTCAGCAACAGTTGTAATGACAGTAGCATCAGGCCGCCAGGGAAAACCGTGAAAAGCTACGTTAAGAGCATGGGTAGCATTCTGGCAAAAAACAATCCTGTTATGATCACTGATTTTCAGCAAATCAGCAAGCTGCTTACGGCAATCCCCGGCATGGTCAGGAGCACTAAAGCCTGCCCGACCGGCATGATGCGGTATCTCCACCAGCTTTCGGGCTACCATCTCTGCCACGCCAGGTGCCTTGGGCCAGGAAGTAGCGGCGTTATTCATATATACCATTTCCATTAAAATCGCCTCCTTGCCAAAAGAAAGTTCAAACCACAAAATATTTCTAACCGCCAAGGACGCCAAGGTCGCCAAGGGATTTTTTATATCTCGTGCTCAGCAAGTTCTGATACTGCAGGCAAATCCCCCCACAAAGGAGTTGAAGTGCTCTAAAGGGTTATATATAATTCCAATGTTTTCTTGGCGTTCTTGGCGCCCTTGGCGGTTAACCCGTTCCTTGTCCTTAGCGGTTAATCCGTTCCCTTGTCCCTGGTGGTTAATCCGCCCCAATAACTGCTGACAAATCCCGTACTCCCACAATTTCAGCAATTTTCTCCAGAATTATTTTAGCGGTCTCCATCCGCCGGACAGCTGCAGTCAGCGCCTCGTCATTGTTAACGAACTTCTGCCTGGCTGCCGCCAGCCGGGTGTCAAGACTAACCAGCTGGTTATTGCTGACCAGCTTGTCGGCTAAATACACTACTGCCTGTTCGTCTACCCGGTCATTTACGCCGAAGGACAGGTCCATATGAACCCCAACTACCTGCGCTGCTGCCGGAAAACCTGCTGTTAAAAGCAGCCTGGCTCCCCGCCTAGCATGCCCGGGTTTGGTTTTTGCCAGGTCGTGCAATAGCGCTCCTGCCGTCACCAGCCGGTTATTCAACTGCCAGCCGGCTGCGGCGAGCATGGCCGTCAACCGTTCCGCCACTCGGGCTACCGCCTGGCAGTGGGCAACAACATTGCCTGGTACGCTAAACTTATGTATAATTGCCATACAC